>NZ_VWUO01000009.1:0-221067 GCF_008631595.1 Pantoea sp. F_5 | reverse complement strand
ACACTTTGGCGTCCAGACTATATGGTATTGACAATGCCACAGCACGTGGGAAGCTTTTTGAAATCTGCTCATGTTGAATTTCCTTATCAGTTGTGGGGACAACAGATGAGGAGTTTGACATGGGCAGGTCTTTACAGGCAGAGCCAGAACCGAGGCGATAACCACGTCCATAGGACGTGGTTTTAAGTTGGCAATAAAAAACGGCCCACAAGGGGCCGTTTTTTTGCAGGTCAGCTAAGCTAAACTTAGAAGCTGTAACCTACGCCGGCAATCCAGGTGCCAACGTCAACATTGCGGATGCGGCTCTGCTCGTAGCCCACGTCCAGCGCAACGTCCTGAATTGGGTTAAACTGCAGACCTGCACCGTAGGAGAAGCCTACGTCGCTTGAATCAGTTTTAGCGCGTGATGCGGTATCGTTCTGCTGGAATTTACCGTAGCCGATACCCACAACACCGTAGATGCTCGCCCAGTCGTTCAGACGGTAAGCAGGACCACCGGTCACACCGTAGTACTGGCCTTTATTGTAGATGCCAGCTTCGGTACGATCTTTTTCAGTGTAGGTGAATGAACCGATCCAACCCAGTGGGTTAGAACCGTCTTCGTAGCGGTATTTCAGGTTGAAGCCGTTAGCTTTGTTAGCCACGCCCTGATAGTCGCTCTGAGCATAGCCACCAGTTACGGTGCTCTGTGCCATTGCTGAACCTGCAGATACTGCCAGTACACAGGCTAATGCTGAAAGACATGCAATTTTTTTCATAACCACCTCAAATGTGAAAATACTTCTCTCCTGACAACGCTGAAAATATAACAAAAAATAGCGAGAAACTCTGCCCGGATTTTGTTGTCTAACAGAAAGTTTGGTGTAACAGGAAGTTAATGTGACATCCTATGTCATTCATTTTTCTTATAAAATCCGTCATCTTTCTGCAATAATCATTTTGTGCTCATTTCATGCTTTAAGTTAAATCCTAAAAAATCCTGACATTTCTTTACCTAAATGGCCCTGATTCTGGCCAAAACTTGCTCAGTTAAGTCAAATATAAAACGCGATTTCGTAATTCTTTGCTCGCTATTTCCTTTACACTGGCTGCCTCATTACGTTAATGGCCAGGAAAAGTACACAGGATGTCTGCCTCTCCCGCTTCCAAAAATCTTGCCCCGATAGTTATGCCTATTGCCGTGCTACTGATTGCGATGCTGTCGCTGCAGGGCGGCGCTTCACTGGCAAAAAGCCTGTTTCCCTCAGTAGGTGCCACCGGGATTACTGCACTGCGCCTGGGCTTTGGCACCCTGATCCTCTGCGTCATTTTCAAGCCCTGGCGTTTACGCTTCAGCCGGGAGCAGCGTCTGCCCCTCCTGATGTATGGACTGGCTCTGGGCACCATGAATTTTACGTTCTATCTGGCGATTCGTACCGTGCCACTGGGCGTGGCAGTGGGACTGGAATTTACCGGCCCGCTGGCGCTGGCGCTGTTTGGATCGCGGCGGCCACTGGATTTTGTCTGGGTGTTGCTGGCGGTAATTGGCCTGTGGTTCCTGCTGCCTTTTGGTACGGACATGACCGCGATTGACCCGCTGGGCGCAGCGCTGGCAGTGGGTGCGGGTGCCTGCTGGGCGATCTATATCCTGGCGGGACAACGGGCAGGCGCAGAACATGGCCCCGCAACCGTGGCCATCGGTTCGCTGATTGCCTCAGTCATTTTTGTGCCTCTGGGGCTGACATTCGCCGAAAGCGGCATCTGGACATGGGCCGTTATGCCGATCGCGTTGCTGGTCGCGCTGCTCTCCAGCGCCATTCCCTATTCACTGGAGATGATCGCCCTCACCCGCTTACCGGCGCGCATTTTCGGTACATTGATGAGTCTTGAACCCGCCATGGCCGCCTTTTCCGGCATGCTGTTTCTGGGAGAAACGCTGACCGGGCTTCAGTGGCTGGCGCTGCTGGCCATCATCATCGCCTCAGCAGGTTCAACACTGACTATGCGTCCGAAAAAGAGTCAGTTAAGCAGCATTGAATTATCAGACAACAGGCATAAATAAGCGATTTCAGCCCGCCATGCTGGCGGGCGAAATAACAATCATGCTCAGCATGAGAATTATTCTTAACCGCTGCGCTTTACGGTTCATCCTATTTTGAAACAGTCACTTACCTGATATTTACAACTTAGTATAACTTTATGATTTAAATGGCTATTTATTAATGGCCATATTTTAACATAGCTTTAACCTTACCCGCACTGTCCTGCTTTTAATAAAGACGCGCGCTATTTCATCCATCGTCAAAGTCGTTTCTGCAAAGCTGAAAAGCGCTGCTATACTTATTCGGTACTTGATTAGGACAACCATCAAAGAGAGGACTGAAACGATGAGTACCGCTAAATTGGTTAAAACGAAATCTTCTGACCTGATTTATACCCGCAATGATGTGGCCGAAGATGAGAAGAAAGCCACCATCGCGGTGTTGAACCGTCTAGTAGTCGAGTTTATTGACCTGTCATTGATCACTAAGCAGGCGCACTGGAACATGCGCGGTGCAAATTTCATCGGTGTGCATGAGATGCTGGATGGCTTCCGCACCACGATTACTGACCATCAGGACACCATTGCTGAGCGTGTCGTTCAGCTGGGCGGTGTGGCGCTGGGCACCACGCAGGTTGTGAATGACACGACTCCGCTGAAAAGCTATCCGCTGAATATCCATAGCGTTCAGGATCACCTGAAAGCCCTGGCAGACCGCTACAGCGTTGTTGCTAATGATACCCGTAAAGCCATTTCTGAAGTGAAAGACGAAGATACCGCTGACATCTTCACTGCGGCATCGCGTGATCTGGACAAGTTCCTGTGGTTTATCGAAGCCAATATCGAATAACACGTAATATACTCAATCAGGCGGGGAAACCCGCCTTTTTTACGTCTTTGTTCTCGCAATTTTATGACCCTGTTAACAGTTCTTCCCTCCCCCGCTTCACAGCCTTAACATCTGAGGCACACTACCGCTTGCACCAAAAAAGTTATCTGCACCAAAGTTGAGCGCCAACAGGGTGCAATGACAGAATTAACTGCAAAATCGTGTCAGCTGTGTTATTTAACTTTCCGATTTCGCGGATTTTGCAAAGTTGGCATAATTCTTTCATATGACAAGCCGCAAACGCAGGCCCTGCCGCCTGGTAGTAAAAAAAGGAAAAATGATGAAGTCACTGTTAAAAGTTTCTGTGGCCGCGCTGGCGCTGGCCTTCTCCCTCTCCTCCACAGCAGCAGAAAAGAAGCTGGTCGTTGCTACCGACACCGCCTTTGTTCCGTTTGAATTCAAACAGGGTGACAAGTATGTCGGCTTTGATGTGGATCTGTGGGATGCCATTGCGAAAGAGCTCAAGCTCGATTACACCCTGAAGCCAATGGACTTCAGCGGCATTATCCCTGCACTGCAAACGCGCAATGTCGATCTGGCACTGGCGGGTATCACCATTACTGAAGAACGCAAAAAGGCGATCGAGTTCTCTGATGGCTATTACAAAAGCGGTCTGCAGGTGATGGTGCGTAACAATGAAAACGACATCAAGGGTATCAGCGATCTGAACGGCAAAGTCGTCGCGGTGAAAAGCGGCACCGGCTCTGTGGAGTACGCTAAAGCCAACATCAAATCGAAAGATCTGCGTCAGTTCCCTAACATTGATAGCGCCTACATGGAGCTGGGCACCAACCGTGCGGATGCCGTGCTGCATGACACGCCAAACATCCTGTACTTCATCCACACCGCCGGTAAAGGCCGCTTTAAGGCGGTAGGCGATTCGATTGAAGCGCAGCAATATGGTATCGCGTTCCCGAAAGGCAGCGACGATTTGCGTGAGAAAGTAAACGGCGCACTGAAAACCCTGAAAGAGAACGGCACCTACAACACGCTTTATAAAAAATGGTTTGGCACCGAACCTAAATAATAATTTGCCCGTTATCTGATTTCAGCAGGGAAACTTTTTCCCTGCTTTTTTCCATCGCAACATATCTGGAGTGACACCATGGAGTTTGACTGGAGCGTCATCTGGCCCGCCATGCCAGCGCTGCTCGAAGGCGCCAAACTGACCTTAATTATCTCAATCATTGGCCTGGTTGGCGGCCTGTTTATCGGGCTGGTGGCCGGTTTTGCCCGCGCTTACGGTGGCTGGATCACCAATAACATCGCACTGGTGTTTATCGAGATTATCCGCGGCACCCCTATCGTGGTGCAGGTGATGTTTATTTACTTTGCGCTGCCGATGGCATTCCCTGACCTGCGTATTGATCCTTTCACCGCCGCAGTGGTGACCATCATGATTAACTCTGGCGCGTATATTGCCGAGATTACCCGTGGTGCCGTGCTGTCGATCAACAAGGGATTCCGTGAAGCCGGACTGGCACTTGGCCTGTCGAGCCGCGAGACGCTGCGCTACGTCATTATGCCGCTGGCACTGCGTCGTATGCTGCCGCCGCTGGGCAACCAGTGGATTGTCAGCATCAAAGATACCTCACTGTTTATCGTTATCGGCGTGGCTGAACTGACACGTCAGGGTCAGGAGATTATTGCCGGTAACTTCCGCGCTCTGGAAATCTGGAGCGCCGTCGCGATCATCTATCTGGTGATTACGCTGGTGTTGAGCTTTGTGCTGCGCCGCATTGAGAAAAGGGTGAAAATCCTGTGATTGAATTTAAAGATGTCTCCAAGCATTTTGGCCAGACCCAGGTGCTGCACAATATCGATCTGAAGATTAACCAGGGTGAAGTGGTGGTCATTATCGGCCCATCCGGTTCCGGTAAATCGACTCTGCTGCGCTGCATTAACAAGCTGGAAGAGATCACCAGCGGCGAGCTGATTGTTGATGGCCTGCGCGTCAATGACCCGAAAGTTGATGACCGTCTGATCCGCCAGGAAGCCGGTATGGTGTTTCAGCAGTTTCATCTGTTCCCACAGATGAGTGCGCTGGACAACGTCGCCTTTGGTCCGATCCGGGTGCGCGGTGCCAGCAAAGAAGCCGCACGCCAGCTGGCGCGAGAGCTGCTGGGTAAAGTGGGCCTCGCTGAGCGTGCGCATCATTTCCCATCTGAACTGTCGGGTGGCCAGCAGCAGCGCGTGGCGATCGCCCGCGCGCTGGCGGTGAAGCCGAAGATGATGCTGTTTGATGAGCCAACCTCAGCGCTGGACCCGGAGCTGCGTCACGAAGTCCTGAAAGTGATGCAGGATCTGGCGGAAGAAGGCATGACGATGGTGATTGTGACGCACGAAGTCGGCTTCGCACAGAAGGTCGCCTCGCGTCTGATCTTTATCGACAAAGGCCGGATTGCGGAAGATGGCGATCCCGACAGCCTGATCAGCAATCCCCCCAGCGAACGTCTGCGCGAATTCCTGCAGCACGTCTCCTGATCAAAACGGGCCGCTTAGCGGCCCGTTTTGATTGTTGGCAAAGTCTGCCCTGCCCAGCTGTGAGACCGACCCTGCGAAGGGAACACGGGCAGATCGGAAAGTCGCTTAAACCATCCCTGGTCGCTCGGCCCGCGCCGTCCATGGCGCGGGACGCTTTCCTCCTCTGCCCGTGTTCCCTGCGCTATTAGCTAATGTGTTGCTGCCTGAGCAACCCTGATTGGGTTTGTCAGCAGTCTGAAACGGCCGCATCGCAGCCCGTCCTTTTTTCTCAGCAGAGAGATTCCTGTTACCTGCGTAATGAGATGCCTCAGTTCCCCAGGCGACTCAGCAGCTTGCTGCGCTGGGCGGCAGGCATAAAACTCCACGCCAGGAAGCGGCTCTGCTTCTGACCCTGCGCCATATTGACCACCCGCACCTCGGCGACGTCGAGCGTCTGCAGCTGTTTCTCCAGCGCCGGTAAATTCTCTTTGCGCGACACCAGTGAGGTAAACCAGCCAATCTGGCGACCAAACGCCACGCTCTCGGCGATCATTTTGCCGATGAACGCCTTTTCGCCACCGGGATACCACAGCTCATTGTGCTGCCCGCCAAAGTTAAGCGGCGCACTTTTATCGAGTCCAAGATTGCGCACCTTACGCTGTGAACCCGATGCGGCCTCTTCCGCCGACGCGTGGAACGGCGGGTTACACATCACCGCGCTGAAAAATTCATTTTTGCTGACCACACCCGCCAGCACCGCATCGCTGTTTTTCTGACGACGCAGACGGATCTGACGCGTCAGGCGCGGATTGGCTGCGACAATGCGGTTAGCGGCTTTGATGGCGGCTTCATCAATTTCGGTACCGGTAAAGCGCCAGCCATATTCCGCCGCCCCAATCAGCGGATAGATACAGTTTGCGCCGCAGCCAACATCCAGCACGTCCGCCGCCGGGATCGCGCCGTTGTTGTCCAGCGCCAGCAGATCGGCCAGATAGTGCAGATAATCGGCACGTCCTGGCACAGGCGGGCAGAGTGAGCCGGGCGCCAGTTGCCAGTCGATGTCATAAAAGAGTTTGATGAGCGCCTGGTTCAGCAGCATCACCGCCTCCGGGTCCGCGAAATCCACGGACTGCACGCCATAACCGTTAGGCCGGACTTTCGCCGCCAGCGGCGGATGGGCAGCGGTTAGTGCGGCAAAATCGTATTCGCCCTGATGGCGATTGCGGGCGTGGAAGGGCGACGTGCTGGCTGACTTTTTCATACGTTCTCTCAATTATTCAGGCGCGCGTACAATACGCTGTAGGCGGCGGAAAATAAACCCGCACCATCCGCTTACCTCTTTCCGATTCCGTCGGGTGATGCTGTCGGGCTAAGATAAATAAAATCCCCTGCCGGAGACGTTATGAGCCATAAACGCTATTCCTATCAACCCCGTGCTGGTCACGGATTGCCGCACGATCCGCTAAACGCCATCATCGGGCCGCGCCCGATTGGCTGGATTAGCTCTGTCAGCGCCAGCGGTCAGCGCAATCTGGCCCCTTACAGCTTCTTTAACTGCTTCAACTATCATCCGCCGATTATCGGTTTCGCCAGCAGCGGCTGGAAAGACAGCGTGCGGAATATTGCAGAGACCAAAGAGTTTGTCTGGAACCTGGCAACCCGTCCGCTGGCCGAAGCGATGAACGAAAGTTCTGCCTCGCTGCCAGCCGATCAGGATGAATTCGCCTTTGCGGGACTCACGCCGCTGGCCGCTTCACAGGTCAGCGCCAGCCTGGTGGCAGAGAGCCCGGTCAACTTCGAGTGCCGGCTGACGCAGCTGATTCAGTTGCAGGATGCCAGCGGTAACCTGCTCGACAGCTGGCTGGTGATGGGCGAAGCGGTGGCGATACACATTGATGAATCGCTGCTTGAAGAGGGCATCTATCAGACCGCCAAAACCGAGCCGATTTTGCGGGCGGGCGGACCCAGCGCCTATTACGGGATCAGTGAAGCGCAGCGCTTTGATTTAGTCCGTCCGGACGCCCGCCGCAGCTAATCTCACTCCAAAAGCGCATCGGCCCGGTGCGCTTTAATCTGCGCCACCGCGCGGGCGATGTCGGGAGCCAGCCAGCGATCCTGCTGCCAGCGCTCAACCACCTGCCGCAACAGCTGCCAGGCGCGCCGTGTGCCCGCTGCCAGCTGTGACTCACCGTGAAATTCCAGCGCCTGTGCCGCCAGCAGGTACTCAATGGCAATAATGTGATCAACATTGCTGACCAGCTTCAGCAGTTTCAACGCTGATCCGGTGCCAAGGCTCAGATGATCCTCCTGCAATCCCGACGTCACATAGTTGTCGAGCACCGCAGGCTGCGCCAGCTGACGGTTTTCCGCGCAGAGTGATGCCGCCACATATTGCGCAATCATCATGCCGGAATTGACGCCGGGCTCCGCCACCAGAAACGGCGGCAGGCCGCTGACCAGCGGATTCACCAGCCGATCCAGCCGTCGCTCGGCGATACTGCCCAGCTCCGCCAGCGCAATCGCCAGCAGGTCGCAGGCCATGGCCACCGACTCACCGTGCGGATGTGACTGCGACACCACGCGCCAGGCCTGTGGGGTGCCCAGAATCAGCGGATTGTCGGTACAGGCGTTGAGTTCGGTCTTCACCTGACGGGCGGCATGGTCGAACTGATCGCGGCAGGCACCGTGCACCTGCGGCATTGACCGCAGACTCAGTGCATCCTGAGTCCGGATGCCGACGCTCGCGTTCAGCAGCGGGCTGTCACATAACAACTGGCGAAGACGTTCGCCGCTGCGCTGAATTCCCGGACTGGCCTTGAGTGCCAGCACCTCAGGGTCAAACGCCACCCGCTGTCCGCGCAGTGCTTCAAAGCTCATCGCGCCGGTAACATCTGCCCAGTCCAGCAGACGCTCAGCATCGTCCAGCGCCAGACAGACTAAGCCGGTCATGCAGGGCGTGCCGTTAACCAGACTCAGCCCCTCTTTTGCGCCAGGCCGGTAAGGGGCTAACCCCGCCTGTACCAGCGCCAGCTGCGCGGGCATGATTTCGCCACGCCACTCCACCTCGCCGATGCCAATCAGCGCCAGGCCGATATGCGCCATGTGGGTCAGATACCCCACCGATCCCTGCGACGGCACCTGTGGCGTAATCTGCTGATTTAGCAGCGCCAGCAGCTGCTGTACCAGCGCCACTGACACACCCGATTTGCCGTGGCTGTAGTTAGCAATCGCGGCGCACAGAATGGCGCGCACCTCCGCTTTTTTCAGCACCGGTCCGACGCCACAGGCGTGGCTCATCAGAGTATTGCGCGACAGCTGGCCCAGCTCATCTTCAGACAGCGTAATATTGCAGAGCGCCCCCAGCCCGGTATTGATGCCGTACGCCACCTGCCCCGCCGCCACGATGTTGCCGACAATTTCACGGCTTTGAGCGATTCGCTGCCAGGCACTGTCGCTCAGCGTCAGGGTGGCACCGTGCCGGGCAACCTGTACCAGTTCCTGCCATTTGAGCGGACCATCGCCCCAGACCTGCGTCTGCTTCGTCACGTCACTCATACCACCGGTTCCACCTGATGGTGACTGGAGATGAACTGCTTAAAGCGCGTCGATCCCGCCTCGCCGAACATCGCCTCTGGCGTGCCCTGACAGTCAATCGTGCCCTGATGCATAAACACCACCCGGTTAGAGACATTGCGGGCAAAGCCCATTTCATGAGTGACTACCAGCATGGTGCGCCCCTCTTCCGCCAGGCTGCGCATTACCTTCAGCACCTCGCCCACCAGTTCCGGGTCCAGTGCTGACGTCGGCTCATCAAACAGCATTACCTCCGGATCCATTGCCAGTGCGCGGGCAATCGCCACCCGCTGCTGCTGACCGCCCGAAAGCTGAGCGGGATAGAAATCTTTGCGGTTCAGCAGGCCAACCCGATCCAGCAGCTGCTCCGCCTGGGCGATACAGGCTTTTTTATCGCGCTTCAGCACATAGTGCGGCCCTTCAATGACATTTTGCAGCACGGTGAGGTGTGACCAGAGATTAAAGCTCTGAAACACCATCCCCAGACGGGAACGCAACCGTTCAATCTGACGCGGATTGGCGGCCAGCTGATGCCCGCGTGCATGGCGCTTCATCTCTATGGTTTCACCGCCGACGCTGACCACGCCGGAATCGGGCGTTTCCAGCAGGTTAATGCAGCGCAGCAGCGTACTTTTGCCCGAGCCGCTGGCACCGAGAATGGAGATGACATCGCCCTTGTGCGCCTGCAGCGAGATGCCTTTCAGCACCTCCATAGCACCAAAAGATTTATGGATATCGCTGGCCGACAGCGTGACGGGTTGCAGTTCAGACATTTTTCTCTCCTCCGGTAATCGGCTTAGCGGTCAGTAACGGCTTTTTTTCCGGTTTATGTACCGGCGTCAGACGCCGCTCCAGCAGGGCGTAGAGTTGAACAATAATGAAGTTGAGGATCAGGTAGATCGCCGCCGCGCAGAGAAACACCTCCATGGTGCGGTAGGTGCGCTGAATGATCTGCTGCGCCACGCCGGTGACATCCCAGACCGTCACCAGGCTGGCCAGCGCGGTCGATTTCACCAGCAGAATCGCTTCGGTGGAGTACGCGGGCAGCGCGTAACGCAGCATCACCGGCGCGATAATCCGTCGCAGCAGCAGCCCGCGCGACATACCGCACGCCATTCCCGCCTCCACCTGACCGGGCGGCACCGCCAGCAGCGCACCGCGCAGGATCTCCGCAGTGTAGGCAGCGGTACAGAGCGACAGTGCCAGCACTGCACAGGTAAAAGGCTCTCGCAGGAACGGCCAGAAGAGACTATGACGGATCACACCAAACTGCCCCAGACCGTAGTAGATCAGGAAAAGCTGAATCATCAGCGGCGAGCCGCGAAATACCAGGATGTAGCCACGGGCAAACGCACTCAGTACTCGCCAGCGGCTCATGCGCAGCGCCAGAATACCCACCGCCAGCACGCCTCCGCAAAGAAACGCACTAATAAACAGGCCTAGCGTGACCGGCAGTGCGGCGCTGAGTTTAAGGAAGGTGTCAGTGAGGAACGCAAAATCGATCATAAGTCTCCTTAGTGCTGCGCAGCGGTGCGGCCTTGCCAGGCGCGACCAAGACGGGATTCGGCGCGCAGAAAGGCGCGGTTCGACAGCAGCGTCAGCAGCAGGTAACAGGCTCCGCCCACCAGGTAAAAGGAGAAGTAGTTACGGGTCGAACCGGCCGCAATCTGGCTGGCCCGCATCAGCTCGACAATGCCGGTCACCGACACCAGCGCCGAATCTTTCAGGCTCATCTGCCAGACGTTTGACAGGCCGGGCAGCGCATAGCGCGCCACCTGCGGCAGCAGAATGCGTTGCCGGATGCGCCAGCGCGGCATGCCAATTGCGACAGCGGCTTCAATCTCCCCTTTCGCCAGTGCCAGCCGTGCGGCGCGGTAGACTTCCGCCTGATAAGAGCCGGAGATAAGCCCGATAGCCAGCGCCCCGATCAGAAATGGCGGCGCTTCGATAAAGCCGTCCGCGCCAAACAGCTGTCCGATCTGCGTGATCAACCCCGATCCGCCGAAGTAGAACAGGTAGATCACCAGCAGCTCAGGAATGCCACGAAAGATCACCGAGTAACCTTCCCCCAGCCCGCGCACCGCCCGATGCGGGGATAACTTCGCGGCGGCAACGCCCGATCCCACCACTGCGCCAACCAGCAGCGCGGCAAACGACAGCAGCAGCGTGGTCAGCGTGGCACTCAGAATCAACCGTCCCCATCCGTCCGGGCCAAAACTCAGCAGGCTTATCATCCGTTACCTCTCTCAGGGTGTGACGTCAGTTTTGAACCACTTCTCGCTCAGCTTTTTGACGGTGCCGTCGGCCAGCGCGGCTTTGATCGCCTGATCCAGCCGGGCTTTCAGATCGTTGTCTGCCATGCGCACGCCCAACGCCTCGCCCTCTCCCCAGATTGGACCACCCAGCTGTGGACCGCTGAAGCTGAGGTTACGGTTATCCGATCGCGCCAGCATCGACTGCGCAAAGGTCACATCGTCAAACACCGCATCAATGCGTCCGGCCTGCAAATCAAGGATTGCATCGGCTGAGCTGGTGTATTCACGCACATCCGCCACATCTTTGAAGTACCTGTCGATAAACGGCGTGTAAACCGTGCCGGAGGCGATACCGATCGTTTTGCCCTTCAGCGCCGCTTTCAGCCGGGCGATGGCAGGCTCCACGGTTTTGGCATCGTCGGTGAGCTTGATGATCTGACTGTCGGCGGGCAGCAGTGACCCTTTCACGGTGATAAAGGTGGCGGGCGTGGAGGCGTACGGTAGGGTGAAATTCACCACTTTTTTGCGATCGGGTGTAATCACAATCGCATCCATGATCACATCATATTTTCCGGCATTCAGTCCGGCGATCATGCCATCCCAGTTCTGCACCACCAGCTTGCACTGGATCGCCATGCGCTGGCAGAGATCCGCCATCAGCTCAGGCTCGAAACCGCCCAGCTTGCCGCCCGGCAGGGTGAGGTTCCAGGGTTCATAACTGCCTTCAGTGGCAATGGTGATCGACTTCCACTCTTTAGCCTGGGCGCTGACGCCACAGAGCAGCAGACTGGAAACCAGCGTAGTGAGACATAAACGGCGAAGAGTCAGAGGGTGCGTCATACGGTTCTCCTGAAAGTAGCGGCCTGGTGATCGCCCTGACGATATTTAACATAAATTTCACAGGATGATATGTCATGTATATACAAGTTAACGCAGTGCAGTTCATTGCCGGCTTTATCATTTTGTGAGCCAGACGGGATTTATTCAGATGAAGCACGCGCTTCAGCACTTGTACATACAACCAAGCAAAGGTTATGCCAGCTCTGCAAAAGTGACGAATGGAGGTGGAAGCAAGGGAGCAGCCAGACAGGCTGCCCTCCCCTGCACCCGATTAGCGCAGCGATGCACCAGGGCGGCGCATCGCTGATTGATTACGGCCTGGCCTGCGCCAGCATGGTGTGGATCATCGCCTTCAACACTTTTTGTAACTCGGCGGCACGCACCTGCTGCCAGGCATAAGGCGGGGTTTCATCCATGTAGTTCAGCTGCGCCAGCTCCAGCTGAACCGCCTCGATCTGCTGCTGTGGCTGGCCATAAGCGCGAGTGATGTAACCGCCTTTAAAGCGGCCGTTGAGCACCCAGCTGTAGTCGTGCTGTGCGGCGCACACCGCCTCTATGGCCGCGCTCATTTCAGGCGTGCAGCTTGCGCCGTCATTGGTGCCGATGTTGATATCGGGCAGACGCCCCTCAAACAGGCGGGGAATTTCACTGGCGATGGAGTGGGCGTCAAACAGCAGCGCATAGCCGTGCTGCTGTTTGAGCCGCGCCAGTTCCTGCTGAATCTGCTGATGGTAAGGCTGCCAGATTTGATCGATGTAGCTCTGACGCGCCGTGGCATCGGGCGTTTTGCTTGGTGCAAAGGTCGGCGTGCCGTCGAACAGGGTTTCCGGGAACAGGCCGGTGGTCGCGGTGGTGTAGAGCGGCTGGTTGTCAGGCGGACGATTAAGATCGACGACAAAACGGGAATAGCGGCCAATTAACACACTGGCCCCGAGGTCACGCACAAAATCATACAGCAGCGGGATGTGCCAGTCGGTGTCGGGCAGGCCGCGCGCGGCCTCGCTCAATCCGGCGTCCACCTCAGGCGTCAGTTCAGTACCGGCGTGGGGAATGCTGACCAGCAGCGGCAGGCTGCCCTGGGAAAAATAGAAAGGATTCATTGCGGTTCTCCACGATAGATAACGGTACAGGGCAGTTCACCACCCAGCCAGTAAACCAGTTCTGCCGGACGAGCCAGTGGCCAGTGGACGAAGTTTGCCACTTTCCCCGCCTCCAGCGAGCCGTGACTCTCCGCCAGCCCCAGCGCTTTTGCCCCCCACAGGGTGACGCCCGCCAGCGCCTCTTCCGGCGTCATACCAAACAGCGTACAGCCCATGTTGAGCATCAGACGTAGCGACAGCGCAGGCGAGGTGCCAGGATTGGCATCGCTGGCCAGCGCCATCGGCACGCCGTGGCGGCGGAAAAGATCTACCGGCGGGCGCTGGGTTTCGCGCAGCAGATAAAACGCACCGGGCAGCAGCACCGCCACGGTGCCATGCTGCGCCATCGCCCTGGCATCCTCTTCAGTGGCATATTCAAGATGGTCAGCCGAAAGCGCACCATAGCGGGCGGCCAGTGCAGCGCCGCCCAGCGCTGAAAGCTGTTCCGCATGCAGCTTCACCGGTAAGCCCTGCGCGACAGCCCGTTCAAACACCCGCGCCACCTGCTCCGGGGAAAAGGCGAGATGCTCGCAGAATGCATCCACCGCATCCGCCAGCCCCAGCGTCTTCACCTGCGGCAGCAGACGGTCGCAGATGATATCGACCCAGCCATCCGGGTCATGCTTAAACTCCGGCGGAAAGGCATGCGCAGCCAGGCAGGTGGCGTGGACATCGGCGGCCACGCTCTCTCCCAGCCGGCGAATCGCCCGTAGCATCCGCAGTTCGCTCTCTTCATCCAGACCATAGCCGGACTTTATCTCTACGGTGGTGACACCCTCCGCCAGCAGGCGATCGAGTCGCCAGCGGGCCGAGGTCACCAGCTCATCTTCAGTCGCCGCGCGGGTGGCGCGCACGGTGGAGAGAATGCCGCCGCCCTGCGCGGCAATCTCTGCGTAGCTGACGCCATTCAGCCGCTGTTCAAACTCCTGACTGCGGTCACCGCCGAACACCAGATGGGTATGACAATCGACCAGCCCTGGCGTCACGATACCGCCAGGCAGACGATGATGTTGATCGGCAACGAAGGCGGGCATCTCCGCTTCAGGCCCGACCCACACCAGCCTGCCTGCCCGCACCGCCAGTGCGCCCTGTGGGATCAGATGGTACTTTCCGTCACGCATGGTGACCAGGTCGGCCCCCGTCCACACCGCCTCTACGCGCATCTCTTCTGTCATCGCTGCCTCATGCCTCCGCCGTTTACACTGTGCCTCAAAGTATGTATATGTATATACAACCACATCCGATGAGGATCAACCATGGCGACTTTTTTTGCCCCGCGCGCACTGCTGGCGGAGGGCTGGCAGCAGCAGGTACGTATCACAGTCAATCAGGCCGGTTTTATCGACTCTCTTACCCCGGAAAGCCACGCGGATCAGGCTATCCGGCTCAACGGCGAGGTGATCCCGGCCATCGCCAACCTGCACTCGCACGCCTTCCAGCGGGCGATGGCGGGTCTGGCAGAAGTGGCGGGCGATCCACAGGACAGCTTCTGGACCTGGCGGGATCTGATGTACCGCATGGTACAGCGCCTGACGCCAGAGCAGGTGGGTGATATTGCCGCCCTGCTCTACATCGAGATGCTGAAAGGCGGCTACACCCAGGTGGCAGAGTTTCACTATCTCCATCACGACCCCAGCGGCGCGCCCTACAGTGATGACGCGATGCTGCAACAGCTGATTGAAGCGGCGGAGATTGCCGGTATCGGCCAGACAATGTTGCCGGTGCTCTACAGCTACAGCGGCTTTGGCAGTCAGCCAGCGGCGGCGGGTCAGAAGCGTTTTATTCAGCAGACCGAACACTACCTGCAACAGCAGGCGCGGCTGGATACGTGGCAGCAGCGGCGGCCCCTGCTGAACCGTGGTCTCTGTTTCCATTCGCTGCGGGCAGTGAGCGAAAGCCAGATGCACGAGGTGCTGGCGGTCAGCGATCCGGCGCTGCCGGTGCATATTCATGTGGCTGAACAGCAGAAAGAGGTGAATGACTCGCTGGCGTGGAGCGGCGAACGCCCGGTGGCCTGGCTGCTGAACCGCTTTGCCGTGGATGCGCGCTGGTGCCTGATCCACGCCACCCATCTGGATGAGAGCGAACTGTCGCGCCTCGCGCAAAGCGGCGCGGTAGCGGGTCTCTGTCCGACCACCGAAGCCAACCTCGGGGACGGCATTTTCCCGGCGGTGGAGTATATCGCGCAGGGCGGACGCTGGGGCATCGGCTCCGACAGCCATGTCTCGCTCAGCGCCCAGGAAGAGCTGCGCTGGCTGGAGTATGCGCAGCGACTGCGCGATCAGCGCCGCAACCGGATTACCCTGCCCGGCCAGCCGTCGGTCGGCGATTTGCTCTGGCAACAGGCGGCGGCGGGCGGTGCGCAGGCGTGCGGCATTCAGCAGGGCACGCTGGCGGTGGGACAACGCGCCGACTGGCTGGTGCTGCGCGATGATGCGTGGCTCGGCAGCGTGGAATCTCAGGCGCTGCTGAACCGCTGGCTGTTTGCCGGTCAGCGCGATCAGATTCGGGACGTCTACGTGGCAGGTAAGGCGGTGATTGAAGACGGGGTACATCCGCATCAGGCGGCATGTGCCAGACGCTTCCGTCAGGCCATGGCGGCACTGCAATGATCGCCCGCTTCTCTTACGCTGACCTGGCGGTCAGCCGCTGGCGTAACGGCGGTGGCGAGACCCGCGAAATTGTCAGCTTTCCACCCGGTGCGGAATCCTTTAGCTGGCGCGCCAGCATTGCTACCCTGGCACAGGATGGCCCCTTCTCAGCCTTTCCGGGCATCGATCGGATCATCACCCTGCTGCACGGTGACCCGGTCCTGCTTACCGCGCCGGGCACAGAGCATCGGTTAATGCCGCAGCAGCCCTGGGCGTTTACCGGCGAACTGGCCCTGACCGCGCAGCTGCAGGGCAGCGTCAGCGAAGATTTTAATATCATGACCCGACGCGGTGAATGGCAGGCTACGGTGGAGGTGGTTACCGCGCCGGTCAGTAGTCTGCACGGCGTCGCCTGGGTGCTGGCGGGCGCATGGCAGACCGCTGACGGGAGAAGGCTGACCACGCAACGGGGCGCGTGGTGGGTCGATGAAGAAACACAACTCAGCCCATGCGGGTTGGATGCCCGGCTGCTGTTTACCCGGCTTAACCGTGTCCCCTGAAGCGCCCCAGTAGTTTGTAGCGTGAGCCGGGATAGAGCAGTCGCGCATAGGTGACGATTTTTGTGTCGCTCCAGGTCTGACGGCGAATCAACAGGCAGGGTTCGTGTTCATCCAGCGACAGATGTTTACGCTGACGCGCATCGGGCAGCACCGCTTCAACAATGTGCTCGCCTGCCGTCAGCGGCGCGACCCGCATCAGATAGGTGTAGGGCGTCATCTGCTGATAATCCTGCGTCAGGTAGTCGGGCGCGACCAGCGGATTGACCAGTCGATCCTCAAGCTGCACAGGCAGATCATTTTCGTAATGCACAATCAGCGAATGGTAGAGCGTCTGTCCGGTGGTGAGCCCCAGCACGGCGGCCTGCTCAGGATCGGCTTTGTCCTGGCCGATGGCGAGAATTTTACAGCTGTGCTGATGACCACGCTGAGCGATCTCATCAGCGATGTTATGCACCTCCAGCATAGCGGTATAGCCTTTCATCTCCGCCACGAAGGTGCCGACGCCCTGCATCCGCACCAGAAAACCTTCGCTGGTCAGTTCGCGCAGCGCCCGGTTAATGGTCATGCGGCTGACGCCCAGCTCATTCACCAGTTCACTTTCTGATGGCACACGCTGATTCGCTTTCCACAATCCTTCACGGATCTGGCTGATGATGGCCTGCTTCACCCGCTGATAGATCGGGGCGGGTTCATCGCTCATTGCCGCCGCCAGTTGTGCCAGTGCCGTATGCTCGACCATTTGCTGTTCCTTATGCTGAAAGTCTCTTAAGTTTACTGTCTCACTGCGTGAATGTATATACATCCAGTAGCGCACGCCGTGCCCCACTGGTGCAGTCTGCGCATCCTGATGGTGCACTCTCTCCGTCGCGTTTAACCCGCGACCCGCGCCGGGCGCATATGCGATTTTTGTGATCGGTCTGGCACGGCACTTGCTTAGTCTGCTTGATTGTATAGACAAGAATAGACAAGGATAAACGCTTATGTTTCACTCGCATTATTCCGCTGGTTCAGGGCAAGGAAAGCAGCTTAGCCACGCCAGCACACTTGTATAGACAGGAGTAGACTATGTCAGGTTCGTTTCAGGCATTGCGCCTGGTGCCCGGCGAGGTGGACCTCGCCACATTACGCGCTATCTATCAGGGTAACGTCACGCTGAGTCTTGACGACAGTGCGCGTCAGGCGATTGCGGCGGCGCAGCAGACCGTGGAGACGATTGTCGCCTCCGGCAACGTGGTGTATGGCATTAATACCGGCTTTGGCAAGCTGGCACAGACGCAAATCCCGGCCAGCCGGCTGGCGGATCTGCAGCGCAATCTGGTGCTGTCACACAGCGTGGGTCTGGGCGATCTGCTGCCCGACAATGTCACCCGTCTGGTGGTCGCCACCAAAATCATCAGTCTGGCGCGCGGTCACTCTGGCGTGCGTATCGAACTGGTTGAGGCGCTGCTGGCGCTGTTCAACGCGGGCGTGATGCCCTGTATTCCGGAAAAAGGCTCGGTCGGTGCCTCCGGCGATCTGGCACCGCTGGCGCACATGTCGCTGATGCTGCTGGGCGAAGGTCAGGTGCGGGTCAATGGCACGCTGATCCCGGCAACAGAGGGACTGGCAAGCGTGGGCCTGTCGCCGTTTGTGCTCGGGCCGAAAGAGGGCCTGGCGCTGCTCAACGGCACCCAGGTTTCGACTGCGCTGGCGCTGCGCGGCCTGTTTGAAGGTGAGAATCTTTTTGCCGCCGGTCTGATGGCCGGTGCGCTGTCGCTGGAGGCGATCAAAGGCTCGCTGAAACCGTTCGATGCCCGCATCCACAAGGCACGCGGTCAGCAGGGCCAGATTGCGGTCGCGGCAGCCGTCAGCAACCTGATTGAGGGCAGTGAAATTCTGCAGTCGCATACCCATTGCGGCCGCGTTCAGGACCCCTACTCTATCCGCTGCGTGCCCCAGGTAATGGGTGCCTGCCTGGACAACATCTGCCACGCGGCGCGGATTCTGGAAATCGAAGCGAACGCCGCCTCGGACAACCCGCTGGTGTTCAGCGACAGTGGCGATGTGATCTCCGGCGGCAATTTCCACGCCGAACCGGTGGCTTTTGCCGCTGACATCCTGGCGCTGGCGATTGCCGAAGTGGGTGCCATCTCTGAACGGCGACTGGCGCTGCTGCTGGACAGCGGCTTATCCGGCCTGCCGCCCTTCCTGGTGCGTGACGGCGGCGTAAACTCCGGCTTTATGATAGCCCAGGTCACCGCCGCGGCGCTGGCTTCTGAGAACAAATCGCTGGCCCATCCGGGTAGCGTCGACAGTCTGCCCACCTCTGCGAATCAGGAAGACCACGTCTCAATGGCGACTTACGCCGCCCGCCGTCTCGGCAGCATGTGCTTTAACAGCGCCGCCGTAGTGGGCATCGAGGCGATGGCTGCCGCGCAGGGCATTGAATTTAACCGGCCACTCAAAAGCTCCACGCTGATTGAGCAGGCCATCGACACTATTCGCGAGCAGGTCGCCTTCCTTGAGGAAGATCGTCTGCTGGCACCCGATATCGAGGCAATGCGTCAGTGGGCAAGTCGCACTGACTGGCCTCAGGCATTGACCGCGCTGCTGCCGAGCATGCGCCCAACTTCTTGAATTAAGGAATCTTTCATGAGCGAAACTCTTTCTCAGGCTGTGGCACGTGAGATTCGTGCACCACACGGTACTACGCTGCACTGCGCCAACTGGCTGATTGAAGCGGCTTACCGCATGATTCAGAACAACCTCGATCCCGATGTCGCCGAACGTCCGGAAGATCTGGTGGTGTACGGCGGCATCGGTAAGGCAGCACGCAACTGGGAATGCTTCGAGCAGATCCTGCGTTCGCTGCGGGCGCTGCAACCGGATGAGACGCTGCTGATCCAGAGCGGCAAACCGGTCGGCATCTTCCGCACCCACGCGGATGCGCCGCGCGTGCTGCTGGCGAACTCCAATCTGGTGCCGCACTGGGCGACCTGGGATCACTTCCATGAGCTGGATAAAGCGGGTCTGATGATGTACGGCCAGATGACTGCCGGTTCCTGGATCTATATTGGTGCACAGGGCATCGTGCAGGGCACCTATGAAACCTTTGTGGAAGCGGGCCGTCAGCACTACAACAACGACCTTAGCGGCCGCTGGATCCTCACCGCCGGGCTGGGCGGCATGGGCGGCGCACAACCGCTGGCGGGTGTACTGGCCGGGGCCTGTGTGCTGGCGATTGAGTGCCAGGAGTCACGCATCGATTTCCGTCTGCGTACCCGCTACGTGGACTACAAAGCCACCACGCTGGATGAAGCGCTGGCGTTAATCAGCGAAGCCACCGCCGCGAAAAAAGCGATTTCGGTTGGCCTGCTGGGCAATGCCGCCGAAATTCTGCCGGAGCTGGTGAAACGCGCTCAGGCGGGCGGGCCGAAGCCGGACATCGTGACCGATCAGACGTCGGCGCACGATCCGATTAATGGCTACCTGCCGATTGGCTGGGATCTGGCGCGCTGGCAGCAGGCGCGCGTCTCACAGCCGAAGGCCGTTGAGAAAGCAGCCCGTGCTTCTATGGCGGTTCATGTCCAGGCGATGCTCGACTTCTGTCATATGGGCATCCCGACCGTGGATTACGGCAACAACATTCGTCAGGTGGCGCTGGATGAGGGGGTCAGCAACGCATTCGATTTCCCTGGTTTTGTGCCAGCCTATATTCGTCCGCTGTTCTGCGAAGGCAAAGGCCCGTTCCGCTGGGTGGCGCTGTCTGGTGACCCGGAGGATATCTACAAGACTGACGCGAAACTCAAAGAGCTGTTCCCGCACCATAAAACGCTGCATCGCTGGCTGGATATGGCGCAGGAGCGCATCGCCTTCCAGGGCCTGCCTGCCCGCATCTGCTGGCTGGGACTGGGTGAACGGCATCTTGCCGGTCTGGCGTTCAACGAAATGGTCCGCAACGGCGAGCTGAAAGCGCCGGTCGTGATTGGCCGCGACCATCTCGACTGCGGCTCGGTTGCCTCACCAAACCGTGAGACCGAAGCGATGAAAGATGGCTCGGATGCGGTCTCTGACTGGCCGCTGCTCAACGCCCTGCTGAATACCGCAGGCGGCGCAACCTGGGTCAGCCTGCATCATGGCGGCGGTGTCGGCATGGGCTTCTCACAGCACTCCGGTGTGGTGATTGTCTGTGACGGCAGCAAAGAAGCTGATGCGCGTCTGGGGCGCGTATTGTGGAACGACCCGGCCACCGGTGTGATGCGTCATGCGGATGCGGGTTATGAGCTGGCACAGCAGTGCGCGGCTGAACATGGCCTGAACCTGCCGATGCAGAAATAATCCTTTGACTGGGGCGGGCAGCAGCTTGCCCCCTTTTCCCCGCGATTCCCTTCTTACACCCTGGCATCAACATCACTTCCTTATTACTTATTCCATTTTGATTTAGCCTATAGCCAGATTTAGTCCTGACGGCGATAGACGCCGCATCGTCCGACCACTAAAGTGAAATCTTCTCATTCTGTATGGAGCGCGACTCTGCATGACCCTTTCCCCTGCCCTGCTTGAAGATGCCCTGCGCTGGCGTCGTGAGTTTCATCGCCACCCCGAATTAGGTTACCAGGAACAGCAAACCAGCCAGTTTATTGCGGAAGAGTTAGCGCGGGCGGGTTTGCAGGTGTTTCGTGGCCTGGCGGGCACCGGCGTCATCGGCACACTGGAAAACGGTCCCGGCCCGGTTATCGGGCTGCGTGCAGATATGGATGCGCTGCCGATTACGGAAAAAGGCGACGCTGAGTGGCGTTCTGCGACGCCCGGCGTGATGCACGCCTGTGGACACGACGGTCATAGCGCTATTCTGCTGGCTGCTGCCCGCCAGCTGGCCGCTACACGTCAGTTCAGCGGCACGGTGCATTTCATCTTTCAGCCTGCCGAGGAGAATCTCGGTGGCGCACGCAGAATGGTGGAAGAGGGGCTGTTCCAGCGCTTTCCGATGGATGCGGTCTACGCCATGCATAACTGGCCGGGACTGCCGCTCGGCTCACTGGCGGTGAACCCTGGCGCGATGATGGCGTCACTGGATTCGTTTGAAATTACGCTGCACGGCAAAAGTTGCCACGCGGCGATGCCGGAAAGCGGTGCCGACCCGATGGTGGTGGCAGCTGAGCTGATTCTGGCGCTGCAGACCATTCCGTCACGCCGGCTCTCGCCGCTGGCGTCAGCCGTGGTCAGCGTGACGCAGATTCACGGTGGTGAAGCGATCAACGTCATCCCGGAGCAAATTGTTTTACGCGGCACGGTGCGCTGCCTGCAGACCAGCGTGCGCGAAAAAGTACGCGGACTGATTGATGAGTTTGTCGCGACCCTGCCGCGTCCGTTTGGCGTGAGCGGTGAGACTGAGTGGCTGCCGGGCTACCCGGTCACCGCCAATCATGTGGCACCGGCTGAGCGGGTGCGCGAGGTAGCGCGCTCGACACTGGGTGCTGAACAGGTTCACTGGCAGGTCAATCCGTCGATGGCCTCAGAAGATTTTGCCTGCATGATGGAAGCCTGTCCCGGCGCTTACTTCTGGCTGGGCGCGGACGGTGAAACGCCTTCCGCGCCGCTGCACAACGCCCGCTATGACTTCAACGACGCGCTGCTGCCGATTGGCATCCGTTTCTGGCAGAACCTGGTTGAACAGGCGCTGCCGGTAGCCTGAGTCAATACCCGGCAGCGAGGATCTGCTGCTCTGCCGCTGCCAGCGAGTCGCACTGGCCACTGGCGCGCAGGCAGCAGGCGAGCTGCAGTCGCAGTGACGCAGGCACCGGGCGCTGTTGATTCAGCACCTCTTCGATCCAGCGCGCAGTCACCTCTGCCGTCTTATCTGCCGGCAGTTCGACGGCCACGTCTGGCTGACGCTCCACCCACACTTCCGCTTCCACGCCTGCGCCCTGAATCATACTGATCGCCGGGCAGCGTTGGGGATTGGCATAGACTTCCCCTTCGGTGCCATTGAGCAGTATCGCAGGCGCATCGATGTCGCTGAAGAATTTCGCCACACGCGGTACATATTCAGGATGCGAGACGCTCGACAGCCGCAGCGCCGCCCGCTCCGCAAACGGCGTCGCCAGTTTTGCCAGCGTGTGCGCACTGTTACGCACGCCCATTCGCCAACGCAGCGACAGCTGTTTCGCCATCGGCGGGCAGAGGTGATCGATGGTGATAAAAGCCAGCTCGCCCTGATCCAGTCTGGCCTGCGCCGCCTCTGCCGTGGTGACGGGTGCGATGCCGAGCGCCGCAAACACCGCCTCGCTGGTAATGCGCGTCGCGTCGTCGCTGACGCCATGCACCAGCACCGGAAAGCCAAGTTTCACCAGCAGCAGCGCCAGCAGAGGCGTCAGGTTGCCCTGACGACGGGCACCGTTGTAGCTGGGGATCACGATCGGCATCGGGCGGTTTTCCGGCGCACGCAGCTGCATCATCTGCGCCTGCATCGCCTGATAAAAGCCGCGCATTTCGGCTTCACCTTCGCCTTTAATGCGCAGCGCAATCAGAATAGCGCCCAGCTCCAGATCCGGTACTTCGCCCGCCAGCATCGCGCCATAGAGCGCCACGGCAGTATCAAAGTCGATATCGCGGGCATGATTTTTACCGCGACCCACCTCTTTAATAATTTTATTCAGTTCCATCACTCGCTTCCGGTTAAGTGCGCGGCTCAGCGCCGCGTGGGACGACGTTTACGCACGGTGTGCTTTGGCACCACGGTGGCCGGTATCGCTGTCGGCTCTGGCGTTTCCGGCTGTTCAATCGGGAAGATCGGCAGCGCCGCTAACAACCGGCTGCCGTAGGCTTTGCTCAGCAGGCGGCGGTCATAAATCACGATTTCGCCATAACATTGATGGCTGCGAATCAGGCGTCCGACCTGTTGAATCAGGGTAAATGAGGCGCTGGGCAAACTCTGCACCTCAAACGGATAGCGCTTCAGGCTTTTCAGCCATTCGCCTTCGGTCAAAATTACCGGACTGTCCACCGGGGGAAAAGCGATTTTGTGGATGTGCACCTGACTCAGCAGATCGCCTTTGAGATCCAGCCCCTCAGCAAACGACTGCAGGCCAATCAGAATGCTGGTGTCACCTTTGGTGACACGCTGACGGTGCAGATCGACCAGGCGGCTGCGCGGCTGATCGCCCTGCACCAGCATTGAGAGCCGCAGATCGGGCAGACAGGCGACAAACTGCTGCATCGCCCGGTTGCTGGCAAACAGCACCAGCACGCCCTTATGCTTCTTCTCCGCCATCTGCTGACGGAAGAAACCGGCCATCTCAGCGATGTGCTCCGCTTCGTGCGTCATCAGCGGCTCAAGGCGCATCTGCGGGATCACCAGCTTGCCCTGTTCCACATGGTTAAACGGTGAGTCGAGCGCCACAAAGCGGTCGCCCGCTTTTTCGCTAAGCCCCGACATCTCCTGCAGGCGATTGAAGCTATTGAGCGATTGCAGCGTGGCGGAGGTGACCACCACATGCGGAATTTTGCGCCACAGCATCTTCTCCAGCTGGTCGCTGACGCGGATGCCGGCGCAGTGGAACAGCAGATGCGCCTGACCTTCGCGCAGCTCGCGGGTGATCCACTTAGAGACTGGCGCGCCAGAGGCTTTTTCCATCGACGCCAGCCGCCAGAGTTTGCTCACCGATTCGAACCAGCCAAACTGCCGGTTGAGCTGCAGCAAATTACGATGCAGCCGCACCACATCGACCTTGCCGGTCTGCTCGCTGAGTGCATTGATCAGGCCTTCGCTCAGGCCGCGCAGGGCGTCGCTGAGTTTGAACAGCCGGGCGCAGAGATCCAGCAATTCCTGCGGCAGCGCGCCCAGTACAAAGCGGAATTCGCCCGGCTGGTTATTCGGCGGCAGCAGCGGATTCAGCGCCTGCGCAGTGATGGTCAGCAGTTCGCGTAGCTCATCACAGTGTACTTTCAGCCGCTCAGGGTTAGCCAGCGGCGGCGGCGACTTCGGCCGCATCTGCGTCATGATGCTCTCAACCAGCTTGATAAACAGATCAAGCTGCAGGCTGCTCCAGCCCGGCGTGATGTCGGCGCTCATCTCCAGCGCATCGCGGGCCACTTCCGGCAGGTGATGTCCTTCATCCAGTACCAGCATCAGGTTTTTAGCGGGCGGCAGCACCGACTCATTCTCCATCGCCGCCATCACCAGCGCATGGTTCGCCACCACCACATCCACCTGCTCGATTTCGCGCCGCGCCACAAAGAATGGACATTCACGATACCAGTGGCAATGCGAGCCCAGACAGCTCGCTTTGTCGGTGGAGAGGCGCTGCCAGAGGCTGTCGCTGACGTTCTCCTCGCTGTGATCGCGCAGGCCATCCCACTGGTAGCGATCCAGTGACTTCTGTAAGCGACCACACTGCGTCTGTTCTTCTTTGGTACTGCTGACGGCGTCATCATCCAGATAAAGCAGCAGATCGCCCTGCTGATCGTCATCGGCCGCCATCGCCGCCAGATTGCGCGGACAGACGTAGCGCCCGCGACCAAACGCGGCGGTAAAAGTGAGATCGGGGATAATTTTCTTCAGCAGCGGCAGATCTTTGGTGAAAATTTGGTCCTGCAGCGCCACGTTGGCGGTGCTGATCACCAGCTGCTTTTCCTGAGCGCGGCTGACCGCGATGCCCGGAATCAGGTAGGAGAGGGTTTTGCCTACGCCGGTCGGCGCTTCCACCGCCAGATGGCGCGCGTCGTCGCCCGCCAGGCATTTCGCCACTTCGGCGATCATCTGGCGCTGCGGCGCTCGCGGAATAAAATCAGGCACCTGCTGCTGAAGCGCTTTATACCACTGCGCTATCTGGCTTTTTACTGCGGCTGTCAGGGCCATGATTTGCGTTACCACACCGAAAAAATGGCCTGTATTTTTACACAGTATCCTGGCGACGTCAGCTTTCGCGCCGAATTTTTCGTGCGCCGTCGTAAAATTCAACGGTTGTCCGACGGCGGTGTTTTACGCCAGCACTTTATACATGTAGGTCGTGGCATCCAGCACGCCTGCGGTGGATTCAGCATAACAGGGAATCGACCCCGCCACCTGCCAGCCCAGCGATCGATAGAGGTCGCTCGCAACATCGCCGCTGCGCGTATCCAGCACCAGCAGGGTTTTACCCTGCCCGCGGGCCAACTGCTCGGCACGCTGCATCAGTTCACGGGCGATACCCTGACGACGCGCCTGCGGATGCACCAGCAGCTTGCTGACGTCGGCCCGATGGCGACCATTTGGCATCGCGCTGCGACTGAGGATCACCGTCGCCACAATCCGCTTGTGCTGACGCGCCACCAGCAGTTCGCTCTCCCCGCTGGTCAGACTGGCCACCCGCTGCTGCCAGAAGCGTGTCATCACCGCCACATCGGCGGCATCCACGAATCCGACACTGGCTCCATCGGCCACGCAGGCCTGAAGAACCGCAGTCAGCGCCCCCATCTCCTGTTGTGCCTGTTCAGTTGAAAGCATTTGATAATCGATCATGGTTTTGCCACCGCCAGCAGATAGTGTGCGCCTTCGGTCAGATGTGCCTCGAAAGCTGATTTTCCGGTAAGGTGAAAACGTAAACAGTCACCGGGCTTCAGCGTCCACTGCTGTTCGGCCACCGACACGGTCAGGCCGCCTGCCTGAAGCAGGATATGTTGCTCCAGTCCCTGAATGGGTGGCGCATCATAATCAATGCGCGCACCAGGCCGTAATTTGCCCTCTACCAGCTCGCATCTAAAATGAAGTGCGGGCGGTGAAACATTGCGGCGGATAAAACCGCTGGACGGGTCATGCCAGACCGGTTGCTGATCATAAGGCACCAGCAGACTCGACGCTTCTTCTACCTCACTCAGCAGGCGAGACATGGTTAATCCGTAGGCGGCACACAGTCGATTAAGCAATGCGGCAGTAGGGCTGGTCTCGCTTCGCTCAATGCGCGATAATGTCGCGCGACTGATGCCGGTGGCGACAGAAAGTTCATCCAGAGACCAGCCGCGTTGCAGGCGTAATTCTGCCAGCCTTACCGCCAGTCGTTGCTCCGTATTCAGCTCCGGCATGGTATTTTCTCATATAAGGGAAATATTCTCTTAAATGAGATATAGCTGAAAACAGGCGTATCAGTCAAGTTGTACATTGCGAAATGTATTGTACAACTTAATTTGCTTCGTTATGGTAATCGCACTCAGACCAATCGAAAGAGGCATTTATGACCTTATACAGTATCGGTGACGTCGCCGAGCGCTGTGGCATAAACCCAGTCACCCTGCGCGCCTGGCAGCGTCGTTATGGCTTGCTGAAGCCACAGCGCACCGAAGGCGGGCATCGTCAGTTTGATGAAGAAGATGTACAGCGCATCGAAGAGATCATGCGCTGGATTGAAAGTGGCGTGCCGGTCGGTAAAGTCAAGGCATTGCTGGAAGGGGGCGACGTTGATGCCCATGATGGCTGGACCACACTGCAGGATGAGCTGATCAGCGTTCTGCGTCACGTCAGACCCGCAAAACTTCGTAACAAAATTGCCGCGATTGGCCGCGAGCATCCGATTGATGCGCTGATCGACCACGTTTTTATGCCGGTGCGCCAGAAGCTGAGTCTGGACCAGAACACCGCCCGTACCATGTGCAGCCTGCTGGATGGTCTGCTGATTGATTATGTCGCGTTCTGCCTGACGGGCAGCCGCAAAAAATCGGGCAAGGATGCGCTGATTATTGGCTGGGGTATTGAGGATCGCACCCGCATCTGGCTGGAAGGCTGGCGTCTGTCGCAGCATGGCTGGCGGATTGATGTACTGGCCGAACCGCTGGACGTGCCGCGTCCTGAACTCTTTCCCGGCATGAACATGTTTGTCTTTACCGGTAAAAAACTGACCCGTCGCCAGCAGGAACAGCTGTCACACTGGCAGGAACAGGGCTATTCCGTGCGGTTGCACGACCCCGCCTAGATAACAAAAACGCACGCCGGGCGCTTTGCCTGCTGCCTCGCGCGCGCTATTATCCCCGCCTCACTTTTAACACGCTCAGGTTTCACTCATGAATGTCAAAAAAGCCTTTTTCGCCACGCTGTTTTTCATTATGGCTCTCGGCGGCACCAGCGGTCTGATGCTGGTGGGGTACTCTCTTATTGTTCACTCACGCTAAGCCAGCGCTGCAGGCGTTCAAACAGGCGATCGCTGACGATGGCCAGCAGCGCCACCAGTAGTGCTCCCTGAATCACATAGGCTGTATTAAACCCGCTCAGGCCGATAATCACCGGCGATCCCAGACTTTTCGCGCCCACCGTCGAGGCGATAGCCGCGGTGCCGATGTTAATGATTACCGACGTGCGTATCCCGGCGATGATCACTGGTGCAGCCAGTGCCAGTTCAATCTGCCACAACCGCTGCCAACTACTCATGCCGACCCCGATGGCAATCTCCCGGCTGCTGGCGGGAACACTATCAATGCCCGCCAGCGTACCCTGTAAAATCGGCAGTAATCCGTACAGCAGCAGCGCCACCACCGCCGGCCACGCGCCAAAGCCCATTACCGGTACGGCAATCGCCAGCACCGCTACCGGCGGAATCGTCTGCCCCGCCGCCACGATAGTTTCCATCAGAGGCCGGAAAGCGCGGCCTGCTCGCCGGGTCACCAGCACGCCACTGCCAATGCCAATAACAATGGCCAGCAGGCTGGCGGTGACTACCAGGAACAGATGCGCCAGCGTCAGCTGCCAGAAGCTCTCCTGCTGATAGAGTGGCCGCGCCAGTTCCGGAAACCAGCGGTGAAACAGCGGCCCGCTGTAAGGCATCAGGGTCAGCAGCGCGCCGTAAAACAGCACCAGCCACAGCAGCGGATCCCTTAGCCTGCGCATGTTAAGCCCTCGCGCAGTTGCAGCAGGTCACCAAAGTGGAGCACGCCCAGCGGCTGCTGCCGATCGTCCACAACCGGCAGCTTATCGGTGCGCCGGGCGATAAACTGCGACAGCGCGTCCCGTAGCGTCAGCGCCGCAGCGATCGGTTCGCCCGCCAGCCACTCGCCGCGCCGGACGGCATTACCGACCTGTTCCAGCGACAGCAGCCGGACGCCCATCTCGCTGCGGCCAAAGAAGTCGCGCACAAAGTCATTTTTCGGCTGAGTCAGCAGCTCTGCCGGTCTGCCCTGCTGGACAATTTCACCGTTGTCCATCAGCACAATGCGGTCCGCCAGCGTCAGCGCTTCGTCGATGTCATGCGTCACCAGCACGATAGTGCGGCCCGACAGCCGATGAATACGCAGCATCTCCTGTTGCAGCACGCCGCGCGTCACCGGATCGAGCGCGCCGAACGGCTCATCCATCAGCAGCACTTCCGGGTCAGCCGCCAGCGCCCGCGCCACACCTACCCGCTGCTGCTGCCCGCCGGAGAGCTGATGCGGATAGCGATTCAGCAGCTGCGCGTCAAGGTTCAGCAGCGCCAGCAGCGCCGCGATGCGCTCATCGATCTGCGCTCTGGACCAGCCCAGCAGGACCGGCACCGTGGCGATATTCTTCCGCACCGTCCAGTGCGGAAACAGGCCAATCGACTGAATGGCATAGCCCATGCGTCGGCGTAATGTGCGGGCATCGAGCTGGCGAACCGACTCACCGGCAAAGCGGATGTCACCGCTGTCGAACTCCACCAGCCGGTTGATCATTTTCAGCGTGGTCGATTTGCCGGAGCCGGAGGTGCCGAGAAGTACGCAGAACTCCCCCTTTGCCACCTGCAGCGACAGATCTTTTACCGCCGCTTTGCCGTTAAAGGCGCGGGAAACGCCGTCAAACTCAATCATCTTTTCTCTCCAGCAGTGAGATCAGCAGGCGGAACAGCGCATCAATGACGACCGCCAGCGCAATCACCGGGATGACGCCCAGCAACACCAAATCCAGCGCACTGCTTAACAGCCCCTGAAAAATAATCGCGCCAAAACCGCCCGCGCCAATCAGCGCCGCCACCACCGCCATACCCAGCGTCTGCACCACGACGACACGCAGGCCCGCGAGCCAGACCGGCAGCGCCAGCGGCACATCCACCGCGATAAACTGCTGCCAGCCGCTCATGCCCGTGCCGCGCGCACTTTCGCGCACCTCATGCGGCACCTGTTGCAGCCCCACTACCACGCTGCGCACCAGCGGCAACAGTGCATAAAGCACCAGGGCGATCAGCGCCGGAGCCATACCTATGCCGCTGATACCCCAGTCACCGAGCCACGGAAAATGCTGAGCCAGACCGGCCAGCGGCGCAATCAGCAGACCAAACAGCGCCACCGACGGCACCGTCTGAATCACATTCAGTACACCGAAGACACTTCCCTGCCAGCCGGGCCGCCGGAACAGCATGACGCCCAGCGGCAGCGCAATCATCAACGCAGGCAAGACGGTACCGGCCAGTAGCGTAAGATGACGGCTCAGCGCCGCATCAAACACCGCGTGGCGGTTAGCATACTCTTTCAAGAGTGAGAGATCGGCAAGCTGGCCACTGAACAGCAGCAACAGCGGCAGAAGCCAGACCTGCAGATTAAGCAGTAGCTGTGCCAGCCGATTCGGGGTCAGCTGCCGCACCTGATCGGTGATAAGCAGCAGGATTAGCGCACCGCTGCACCACAGGCCACTGGCAAAACTGGTGCGTGCCAGACGGCTGCCCTGCTGACTCAGCAACGTTGCCTGATGACCGCTGAGCCAGATGATCGCCGCCAGCATCAGCTCAGCCATCAGCAGCGCCACAATCAGCGTGGCGCGCCCCGGCGGACGCCATAGCAGCAGCCAAAGCGTCACCAGCGGCAGCAGTAACAGTCCGAAGCGGTTAATCTGCCAGCCCATCAATGGTTCACCCGCCACCAGACGGTTCGGGGCGAAGTTAAGAAATGGCAAAGCCACCAGCGCCAGGCTCAGGAGCGTCAGCAGCAGCAATGCCACCGGCTGCTGAGCCGGACGGCGTATCGCGTCCCGCGATATCTGCATCGGTTACAGCAGCTTTTTCTGCTGCAGCCACTCGGTCGCTACGCTGCTGGCATCCTGACCGTCGACCGCGATTTTGGCGTTGAGCTGTTGCAGCGTCTTCTCATCAAGCGCGCTGAACACCGGCTTCAGCCAGTCGGCAATCTGCGGATAGGCTTTGAGGACCGATTCGCGGATCACCGGCGTCGGCGCGTAAATGGGCTGAACGCCTTTGGGATCGCTGAGCGTCTGCAGACCCAGTGCTGCTACCGGACCGTCGGTGCCGTAGGCCATCGCCGCGTTAACGCCGGAAGTCTGTTGCGCTGCAGCGCTGATGGTCACAGCAGTATCGCCGCCCGCCAGCGACAGCAGCTGATCCTGCTTGAGGTCAAAGCCATAGGCTTTTTCAAAGGCCGGTAAAGCATCGCTGCGTTCGATAAATTCGGCTGAGGCGGCCAGCTTGAAGGTTCCGCCCTTTTTCAGAAAGGCGCTGAGATCGGCCAGCGAAGTGAGCTGGTTCTTCTCCGCCAGGTCTTTACGCACGGCAATGGTCCAGGTGTTGTTGGCCGGAGCCGGTGTCAGCCACACCAGATGGTTTTTCTCCGCATCCAGTTTCTTCACCTTTTCATAGCCTTCCGCGGCATTCTTCCAGGCGCTGTCTTTTTCATCGTTGAAGAAGAACGCGCCGTTGCCGGTATATTCGGGGTAGATATCGAGCTCGCCCGCCGTGATGGCACCGCGTACCACCTGCGTTGTGCCGAGCTGGATTTTATTGACGGTTTTTACGCCGTGCTTTTCCAGCACCTGAAGGATTACGTTGCCCAGCAGTGATCCTTCAGTATCAATTTTGGAGCCGACCCGCACCGGATCCGCCGCCTGTGCCATCCCCATACTGAGCAGCAACGCGCTGACTCCTACCCAACCCCGAACTCTGACCATGGCCTTTTCCTTATCGCAGTCTGTTGTTTTTAGATGATTTTTTCGCGTGATGACGCGCAAGGCGCGGGACGCCTTAGCGTTGAGCCTGCTCGCCTGCCGCTGAGAGGGAGACTGACAAGGCGTACAGCGGAAATAATCTGCCTTAAAAGCGTAGCCTGGCGCAGCGGTGATGCAGCTGACTTTATCGCAAATTAATAACAATTTGGGATAAAAAAATTATTATCAATAACCGAAATGAATTTACGTCTGGGCGTCTAAACGGCTATTCTCGAAAATCTGTTTTTATAATAAAAGACGTACAACATCATGTCCGACCTGACCTCTTCCGCCCATGTGGCAACCGTAGGGAGTTCGCCCGGTGGCGAAACACAGTGGATTCGCAGCGCAGCTGACGTCTCCCGATTAGTGAACAGCGGCGACAGCGCCCGTAACAATGCCCGTATTGTGGTGGCGATTGCGCTGGGAGGCGTGTTCCTTGACGCCTACGACCTGGGCGCGCTGGCGTTTGGCATTAAAGACATCACGCGCGAGTTTAATCTCACTCCGACCGGCACCGGCATGGTCGCCTCGGCCATCACCTTCGGCGCAATCATCGGCGCGCTTATTGGCGGCTATCTCACCGACAAAATTGGCCGTTATCGGGTCTTTATGGCCGATATGTTCTTTTTCGTGGTGGCCGCCATCGCCTGTGCGTTTGCCCCAAATGAGTACGTGCTGGCTGGCGCGCGCTTTGTGATGGGACTGGGCGTCGGGATCGATCTGCCGGTGGCGATGGCATTTCTGGCGGAGTTTTCTAAGCTGCGCGGCAAGGGAAATAAAGCCGCCAGCGTCGCGATGTGGTGTCCGACCTGGTACGCGGCGATCAGTATCTCTTATCTGCTGGTACTGCTGCTCTATGCGGTGCTGCCGGAAAGTCACACTGACTGGCTCTGGCGGCTGATCCTCGGTTTTGGGGCCGTTCCGGCGATGGTTATCATCGCCATCCGCAGCCGTTACATGAGTGAATCGCCGGTATGGGCGGCTAATCAGGGCGATCTGAAAGGCGCCGCCGCGATTTTACGCCGTGCCTGGAACATCAACGCGCAGGTAGCACCCGACGCCGGGCTGACCGCTGCTACACCCGTGCGCAAGGCGAGCTGGCGCAACTATGGCGCACTGCTGCAGGGCGTTTATCGCCGCCGCACCCTGCTGGCAACCATCACCTCTGTCGCCTCGTCATTTGCCTATAACGCAGTGGCGTTTGGTCTGCCGGTAATCATCTCCAGCTTGTTTGCTCAGTCAATGCTCACCACCATTCTGGTGTCGCTGGCGTTGAACCTGCTGTTCGCCTTTGTCGGCGGGATTCTGGCGGTGCGACTGGTGCCGCGTCTGGGTGCGTGGAAGATGTCGGTGGCGGGGTATGGCTGTCAGTGCGTGGCACTGCTGGGTCTGGCGCTGATTGGTCGTCCGGAAGGCGGTCAGGAAGCCGCACTGGCGATCGGCATGCTGGCGCTGTTCCTGTTTGGTCAGGGTTTCGGGCCGGGTTCGCACACTATGACCTTTGCGTCGCTGAGCTACCCGACTTCGCTGCGCGGCGTGGGCGTCGGCTTCAACCAGACGCTGATGCGCGGCAGTTCAACCGTTTCGCTGTTTCTGTTCCCGGTGCTGGTCGCGGCGCTGGGTACTGGCGTGTTCTGGGTGATCTTCCTGGCCCCGCTGGCCGGACTGCTGGCGCTGCTGGCGATCCGCTGGGAACCATCGGGCTATGATGTGGATGCAGAGGATTTCACTGTACGTCATTGACTTACCCCCTTCGAATGATAAGATGACCCATAAACTACGCCATTGACGTATAGCTATGTTATTTATTGAAACTCCAGTTTTCACGGAAGATGTAAAGGAACTACTCAGCGATGATGAATATCGTGAGTTTCAGCAATTCATGGCCGACAATCCCCACTGGAGTGATGTTATCCAGAATACGGGCGGTCTGCGTAAAGTCCGCTGGGCTGCCAAGGGCAAAGGTAAGCGCGGCGGCGTTAGGGTGATCTACTATTACAAGGTCTCTGACTCACAAATCAGGCTGCTGCTGATTTATAAAAAAGGCGTCCAGGATGATTTATCCGAGGATGAAAAACATCTGTTAAGGGCGTTGAATGAGGGCTGGTAATGGACAAGAAACTGTTTGAGCGTTTGAAAGAAAGCATGACGCAGATGAATGAAATTGTCGAAGGCTCCCGAGAGCCTTCCCGCGAGACTACGGTCACTGCAGTTAAAGTCAAAGCGATCAGAAACGCCACAGGTCTTTCACAAAGCGGGTTCGCTAAGCTGATTTCTGTAAATGTGGACACGCTGAAGAACTGGGAACAGGGACGACGTGAGCCAACCGGCCCGGCGAAAGCATTACTACGGGCCATAGAGCGCGATCCGAAGCACGTCATCCCGGCTCTGGCGGATAAATAGACAATTGAGAAACCGGCGTGTACCTCTCTGTAAGCAAAGCAGAAAGGCTTTCAGAACATGAATCAGTCGCAGGACCCGCGATAACAATAATACCTGACTTCTCTCACCCACGATTAAACCGCACCCCGGTGCGGTTTTTTTATGCCGTTACGGCCGGGAAAGGAAACTGCGCCAGATAGTCCGGGATACGCGGGAAGGTATGCAAAAACCACGGCGTGAACTGCTGTGGCTGCTGCTGCATCTGCTGCTCAATCAGCGCCATCGGACGATAATCGAAGGCATCGGCTTCCTGCGGATTCAGCTGCGGCAGGCTGTCGCAGACGGCAAAGAAGACATGGCCATATTCATGCTCGGTCAGGCCGTTGCTCAGCTTCAGGTTATAGCTCAGCTCAAATACCGGCGTCAGCGTCACGATCATCCCCATCTCTTCACGCAGACGGCGCTCGGCGGCGTCGCGGGTCGATTCATGCGGATAAGGATGGCCACAGCAGGTATTACTCCACAAGCCACCACAGTGATATTTATCGCTGGCACGCCGCTGCAGTAACAGCTCCTGCCGGGGATTGAAGACGTAGACCGTCACCGCGCGGTGCAGTAATCCTTTTTCATGCACTTCCAGCTTTTCCATTTTGCCGGTGGGACGATCGAGGTGGTCAACGAGGATAACTTCAATAGCAGACATGGCGTTTCCTTGAGATTATTCCCAACTATTCTGGCACAGAATAAGCAGTCTGGGGGGAACATCGCGGAATTTTTGCGCGTGTCAGGCGGAGATAAGCAGATGAAGCAGAGAGAAAATCAGGCCAGCAATGCTGGCCTGACGAAGGATTACAGGCGGAAGCTCTGAACCACCTGCTCAAGCTGGATGCTCTGCGACTCCATCGCCTGTGCGGCAGCAGAAACCTGCTCAACCAGCACGGCGTTCTGCTGTGTGGTGCCATCAAGCTGAGTAATCGCCACGTTAACCTGTTCGATACCCAGGCTCTGCTCGCGGCTGGCTGACATAATTTCGCTCATCAGGGTGGTGACACTGCTTACCCCCTTCATCAGCTCATCCATGGTCTGGCCCGCCTGCTCAACCAGCGCGCTGCCGGTATCGATGTTTGCCACCGACTCTTCGATTAACTTTTTAATCTCACGCGCCGAGTTGGCTGAACGCTGCGCCAGGTTGCGCACTTCTGAAGCGACCACCGCAAAACCACGACCCTGTTCACCGGCCCGGGCGGCTTCTACCGCGGCGTTCAGCGCCAGGATATTGGTCTGGAAGGCGATGCTGTCGATCACGCTGATGATATCGACCACTTTACGGGACGAGTGATGAATCTCACCCATGGTGGTGACCACCTGACGAACCACCTCCGTACCACGCGCGGCCACCTGCGAGGCATCGCCCGCCAGCTGGTTAGCGTGCGTTGCGTTGTCGGCGTTCTGACGCACGGTGCCGGTCAGCTGCTCCATCGACGCGGCCGTTTCAACAATCGAGCTGGCCTGATCTTCGGTACGGGAGGAGAGATTGGCGTTGCCGCTGGCAATTTCGCGCGATGCGGCAGTAATCGCCAGCGCGCTGTCGCCCACCTGCTGCAACAGTCCCTGCAGATAGCTGATGAACTTGTTGAAGCTCTGCGCGACGGCGTTGAACTCCGGGCTGTTGCTGGCGGGCAGACGCTGCGTCAGATCGGCACCACCGGTCGACAGCGCTTCGATGTTGCTGTTCAGCACGTTAAGACGTTTCATCATGGCGCGGACAAAGCCCAGCGACACCAGCAGCAGGATCACCGCCAGTGGGATCTGCACCAGGCCCAGGCGGGTCAGCATGTTGTGCGACTGCGCTTTCAGCAGGCTGGTTGGCAGGCTGCTGGCGAGATACCACGGGCTGCCAGGAATGGCCTGCACGAACAGGGTCTGCTCGCCCTCGCTGCTGTCATAGGTGGTTTCCAGCGGCTGATTGCCAACACCGTTCAGCAACGTTTTCAGCGGTGCGGCCATCGGCATCTGCACGTTAGCCAGGTTTTCCAGCTTCGGCGCGGCATTGACCAGCGCGCCATTGCCCACGACTTTGCCGTCGGCTTCGACGATCAGCACATTGCCGTGAATGGTTTCACCCATCTGCTTCGCCAGCTGGTTGAAGAACCCCAGCGTCACGTCGATAGTGGCGACTCCCCAGGCCGAGCCATTGCGGTAGATAGCCATAGCGCAGTTGGTACGCGGCTGCGGGCTGGCAGCATCCTGATAAGCTTTTGCCCAGGCACACTGCCCTTTCGCGGCAGCCAGGCCATCTTTGTACCAGGGTTGTTCCCAATATTTATCGGCGGCGTCGGAGTTCCAGTAGGTGTTGACCTGCAGTTCATTACTGGCATTACGGGCAAAGAAGCTGCTGTTTTTCTCTTTGGCCGGATCGCGACGGTTTGGCAGTGGCCAGATACCGCCACCAAACACGTTGCTGTCCTGATACTGGTTTACCAGCGTCGGTAACAGGGTGTCGATAGTGGCGCTGTCCATGACAGAGGCGGCTTCGGTAATCGCACGCTGCTGTGCCTGCACGCGGTTCATCTGTTCAACGATGCCGGAGGCGAGTGAGTCGACCTGATAGCGGACCAGACGACTTTCGCTGTCGACCAGTTGTGGCGCGACAAACTGATTGATGACCCAAACTGTAACGAGTAAAAGCGCAACAAAGAACGCGATCATTGTTGCGGTGAAGCGGGATTGTGTTGTTTTAAACATCTTTGTTCCCCTGAACCTGGTGCGGCGCGATTGCCTGATCGGGTTAACGGCTCGCTTAACGGGAACTTGAGATGAGCGGGATCTCATATTAGAGAAATGTTTGATTTGTGTGAAAATTTAATTTCATGGCGGTACTATCACGTCCCCGACGGTTGCCGGGGATTGCCTGAGCAGGCGCGTCATGACTGGCCTATTCTTCGGAATTGATCACCTGCTGGCGCGGACGGAAGACGTGATCATTGCCCTCCGCTGTTAACAATTCCCGTAACTTCTGGCCGCCATGTTCATCGGCCTGCGCGAACTGACGCTCTGCTTCGGTGATCGGCGTGGTCCAGAGCAAAGTCGGTCGATCGCCATCGCGCTTGGGTAGCTTAAACTGCGCCTGTTCGGTTGCCAGTTCATTCGCCAGCAGGAAGCTTTCAAAGCCGACCGGTGCCACTTCCGACGCCAGCGTGTGGCCCTCTCCGAGCCAGGTGAGCCGCGCCCACGGCAGATGCACGAACTCCGCCAGCGCGCTCGCCATCTGCACCGCGTTGCCTTCGGTCATGATTTCACCGTCAACCGCCATGCCCAGCTCGACACGGCGATACTGCGGTGCCAGCTCATCGAACAGATAATCGACCTGCGGCATGGGCCGGATACTCATGCCAAGCGTCAGAAAAACCCACACGCCCTGATGCCAGTGCTGCGAGATCGCCATCGGCGGCCAGCTACCCTGATCGATCGCGTAATACTTCACAGACTCGCCAAAATGCGCCTGATAGCAGGCCATGAGATCCTGCTGGACCCTGTCCCACTCGCTGCCGTCGTGCCATTCGCGCCAGAACTGACGCTGATGCTCCGCCCGGGCATAGTAGTCGTTAGTTGATGCCGACCCCAGCGGGGCCGTCAGCCGGTTCTTTTTGATGCAGCCCGCAGAGAAGCTCACCTGCTTCTCCTGATAAAGACTCCAGCCGGGGATTACCGCCAGCAGCTGGCCGTAATACCACAGCGCTGCGCCATCATCAGAAGGCTCCCACAGCACCTGCAGACCCGCCGGGTCCAGCGCGGGTTCCGCCTCCAGATTACGGCAATACTCAGCGCTGAGCAGTGGCGCGATGCCCTGCTCCATCGCCTCACGATCTTCCTGTGCCGGTGCGGGCAGCAGGTTTCTAAGCCAGCAGCCGCGCACCGCATACTGACTGCGGAACAGGTCGGTCGGCCAGATGTAAAAATAGGCGGTGCGCTCATCCTGTTCGACAATGGCGGTCAGGGTGCGCTGCTGATTGTGGACTTCAGCAATCAGGGATTTGTACGTCATAGTGCCTCGACAAAGCCTGGAGGAATCCATTTTCCCCGAGAATAGAGCAGGATCCTGGCTGCCGCACGCTGAGACAAGGGTAAAAGTCTCAAAGTATGGGGATGATGGTAGGGAGTAGGGGTATTGATGAGATGAGGCACTTTAATAGTATGGCCGTTATTAGTTTCAAAGGCCGCTATGAGCGAAAAGCGGACATTGAGCGATCACACCCTCCCGTCATAAACGTTCGGTCATATTGCAGGAACAGAAAATGGAATGGGCCCAATATATGCACCTTTTCGAATATATAGTTGATCGTCAATCTTTACGCAGCGATACTGCTTGTTGTTTCATACCCAGGAGTTGTCATGGTTCAGCTTAATCCTCTTCAGCTTTTCAAAGCGTTGTCTGATGAAACACGACTCAGTCTTGTGCTGTTACTGCGGGAAAAGGGAGAGCTTTGCGTCTGTGAACTCACATCCATTCTCAGGGAAGCTCAGCCAAAAATTTCCCGTCATCTTGCATTACTCAGAGACAGCGGCCTGCTTATCGACAGGCGTGACGGCAAATGGATTCATTACCGGCTATCACCACACATGCCCGCCTGGGCTGCAGCTGTAATTGAACAGGCTTATCTGTGTCAGCGGGATGACATTATGCATCTCAGCCAGCAGGCTGAGCGGGACAACGCAACGACTAACGGCAAGCCTGTCTGCATTTAAAATTTGACCATACATATATGTATTTGCATATATATATTCTTGATTTCGCTGTGCCCATTCTGACAGGTGTAGTATCAGAGGAGATAGTATGTTTCTGGCGGGTGCGATTTTTATTCTGACGCTGGTACTGGTTATCTGGCAGCCGAAAGGACTCAGTATTGGCTGGAGTGCCGTTATCGGGGCCGCGCTGGCTTTGCTGACCGGCGTGGTGCATATCGGTGATATTCCGGTTGTCTGGCAGATTGTCTGGAACGCCACGGCCACGTTTATTGCTGTCATCATCATCAGCCTGCTGCTGGATGAGTCCGGCTTTTTTGAGTGGGCGGCACTGCATGTTTCCCGCTGGGGTGGTGGCAGAGGGAGGCTGCTGTTCACGTATATTGTTCTGCTGGGCGCGGCGGTGGCGGCGCTGTTCGCCAATGATGGCGCGGCGCTCATCCTGACGCCAATCGTTATCGCCATGCTTCTGGCGCTGGGCTTTAGCCCCGGTGCCACGCTGGCATTTGTGATGGCAGCCGGATTTATCGCGGACACGTCCAGCCTGCCGCTCATCGTATCGAACCTGGTTAACATCGTTACGGCGGACTTCTTTAAGCTGGGCTTTAGCGAGTATGCCTCTGTCATGGTGCCGGTAAATATTGCTTCCGTCGCGGCCACGCTGCTAATGCTGCACCTGTTTTTTCGCAAAGACATCCCGGCAACCTATGACCTGGCCAAGCTGAAAACGCCACGGGATGCCATCCGTGACATGCGCACCTTTAAAACCGGCTGGCTGGTGCTGCTTCTGCTGCTGGCTGGCTTTTTTGGTCTGGAACCACTCGGCGTGACGGTAAGTCTGGTAGCGGCGGTAGCTGCATTTATTCTCTGGCTGGTTGCCCGGAAAGGGCACGCTATCGACACCCGGAAGGTGCTGAAAGGTGCGCCCTGGCAAATAGTCATTTTCTCGCTGGGCATGTACCTCGTCGTGTATGGCATGCGTAACGCCGGACTGACAGATTATCTCTCTGCCGCCCTGAACCGCTTTGCGGAGCACGGCGTATGGGGTGCCACCCTGGGCACCGGTTTTCTGACGGCCTTCCTGTCATCGGTGATGAACAACATGCCCACAGTGCTGATTGGTGCGCTCTCCATTGACGGCAGTACCGCTCAGGGTGTGGTGAAGGAGGCGATGATTTACTCCAACATCATCGGCTGCGATCTCGGTCCGAAAATCACCCCGATCGGCAGCCTGGCAACCCTGCTGTGGCTGCACGTCCTGGCGCAGAAAAACATCACCATCAGCTGGGGCTATTACTTTCGCGTGGGCATCGTGATGACCCTGCCTGTGCTTTTTGTGACGCTGGCTGCACTGGCCTTGCGCCTGTCTTTCTAACTTTAATCCGGGGCTGTGTGTGCACAGCGCCTTAACGGAGCATCACTTATGACTGGCATAACCATTTACCACAACCCCACCTGCGGGACGTCGCGTAATACACTGGGACTTATCCGCAATAGCGGCGCAGAGCCATCGGTGATTCTGTATCTGGATACACCACCTACCCGCGACGAGCTGCAAAAGCTGATTGTGGATATGGGGATCAGCGTACGCGCACTGCTGCGCAAAAATACGGAGCCGTATGAAAATCTGGGTCTGGCAGAGGACAGGTTCAGCGATGACGAACTGCTGGATGCCATGCTGGCTCACCCCATCCTCATTAACCGTCCGGTAGTTGTGACACCTCTCGGCACAAAGCTCTGTCGTCCGTCTGAAGCGGTTCTGGACATTCTGCCTGACCCGCAGAAAGGGGCATTTACGAAAGAAGATGGTGAACAGGTCATTGATGAATACGGGAATCGCATCAGTCACTGACTCCGGGGCATCCAGCCGGCAGTACAGAAGATGTAAAAATAGAAGCCGGCAGATGCCAGCTTTTTTTATATGCTGCGCTGGTTGACCCGCTCTGAGAGCTGCGCAGCGCTTTCTTTCCTTTCGCTGTAGCGATCGGTCAGGTAATCACTGCGTCCGCGCGTCAGTAGGGTGAATTTCATCAGTTCCTCCATTACATCAACAATGCGATCATAATAGGGAGAAGGCTTCATGCGACCGTCTTCCTCAAACTCAGCCCAGGCTTTTGCCACGGATGACTGATTCGGGATAGTGATCATACGCATCCAGCGGCCGAGGATTCGCATCTGGTTGACGGCATTAAATGACTGCGAGCCGCCACTGACCTGCATAACGGCGAGAGTTTTTCCCTGAGAAGGCCGGACGGCTCCGGACGTCAGGGGTATCCAGTCGATCTGGGCCTTCATGATACCGGTCATGGCACCGTGACGTTCCGGCGAGCACCAGACCATACCTTCCGACCAGAGAACCAGCTCGCGCAGTTCCACAACTTTCGGATGCGTTTCCGGGGCATCATCAGGCAGCGGCAAACCGGACGGATTAAAAATTTTCACCTCTGCGCCCATGCCCATCAGTAGCCGGGCGGCTTCTTCCGTCGTCAGTCGGCTGTAAGAACGTTCCCGCAACGAGCCGTAGAGCATCAGGATACGGGGCGGATGTGCCACTTCTTTGGGACGCAGTTTCTCTTCCATCATCAGCGCGTCCAGAAGTGTGGGATCAATGTTTTTCAGGGTATCGTTCATGTTTTTCATAATGAGGTCTCTTCATGAGTCGTCGCGGATGACAGGCTGCAACTAACGCCTGCACAGCATTCTTCTGTCAGAAAGTCCATCAGCTGTTCAAGCTGCGCATAGCACGGTCTTCAAAACAGGGTACGGCTCTGCCGTTCCTGGCTAATCAGGCACAGAAAGGTGATGGCTGAGCGTGGACGCCGGAATGCTGAGGCGCTTCTGCAGTTCTCCGACTGGCAGGCCATCATGGCCCGCCTTAACCAGCTCCCGATAAATGCCCAGGCGCGTCGGGTGTCCTAATTCTCACAGTGCGTTTGCTGCTGTGTTTAAATCCATACATCCTCCATAACAATACTTCCAGAATAATGGAAATAATGATGAAGTCAGACAGGCGCGAAATGGTTGTATTTGAGCGATCGTTAAAGCTGAAAATCCGCTTCTGGCACAAAGCGGACGTTGGTATCTAACCCAGGCAGCCTATTAAGATTCACCTATTAAATTGACTGATCAAACGTGCCTATCCGAACCCTTGGAACAATTACTGCGGTTCCATCATTTCTTAACAGGCGACAACTTCCATTTTTTTAACGGCGAGTACTCTCACCCCAGCCGCCCCACCCTCACCATTGCCCGATACCACGCCCCGCGCTGAATTGACCATCTTAACCCCACCGCAATCGCATTAATCTTCTGGTCAATAAGCGCCTGCTGAAAGCGCCCTATCTCACGGCCAGACATCGCCTGCGCCCACGCGGGCATCAGCCCGAATCCCGACTTCAGCATGATTTTCATCACCGGTTTCGCCTGCCAGCTCGGTGCAGGCGCATTCATCAGCAATCGCGTCACTTCGGCGGTGCGTTCATCAAAGCGCAGCTCCGGACGCATCTGTTGCAGGTAATCCGCCACATCGACAACGCTTTTCGGCACCTTCTCTGCGCCCAGCGCTTCGGCAATGAGCGCAGCTTCCTGATAGTACTGATCCTGCTCGGCGCGGGTAAGCTGCGGATTTTTGTAGCGCAGATGAGCCGCCAGAAAACGGCTGGTCTCCGCCACATGCACCCAGGTCAGCAGATGCGGATCGCTGGCGGCATAGGGTTTGCCCGCGCTGTCGACGCCGCTGACTTTCAGGTGAATGCGTTTCACCCGCTCGATCAGCGTCTGTGCATCCTGCGAATTACCGTAGGTGGTGACGGCGATAAACTGGCTGGTGCGGCGCAGACGGCCCATCATATCTTCGCGAAAATTGGAGTGATCCCAGACGCCCGCCAGCGCCGCCGGATGCAGCATCTGCAACAGCAGCGCGCTGATCCCGCCACACATCATGGCGGTGAAGTCACCGTGGACGCGCCAGATCACGCTGTCCGGGCCAAACAGGCCGGGATCGCCAGGCGGTTGGGAGAGGTCAAATTCATTCATCGACAGGCCGTTAAGGCGGAAGACCTGCTGCTGAATGCGGTCACGCAGATTAATCATGGCGGCTCGGATAGTGGATATGATGCGGCGCGCGGTAGCAGGACGCTCACGACACGCCGCATCACCTTCCCCTGAGTTCAGGGAAAAGGCTGACGGTTATTGATAGCTGAACTGCGCATTCTCGGTACGAACGGAATCGAGTCCAATCATCACGTTGAATTTGCCGGGCTCGGCAACATGCTGCATCTGCTGGTTCCAGAACTTCAGTGCATCGACATCGATTTTAAAGGTCACGGTTTGCGACTCACCCGCTTTCAGCATGATGCGTTTGAAGCCTCGCAGTTCCTGCACCGGACGACTGACAGACGCGACCGGATCGTTGAGGTACATCTGCACCACCGTCGCGCCATCGCGCTTACCGCTGTTGGTTACCGTCACGCTGGCCTCAACGCTGCCGTCGCGCGGCATGGTCGATGAGGACATTTTTACTGGCGACACGGTGAAGCGGGTGTAGCTCAGGCCGTAACCAAACGGATAGAGCGGGCCGTTAACGGCGTCATAGTAGTGCGACGTGTACTTATTCGGCTTCGCAAAGTTGTAAGGACGACCGGTTGGCAGATGGTTGTAGTAGATCGGAATCTGACCCACTGAACGCGGGAAGGAGACCGGAAGTTTGCCCGACGGGTTATAGTCGCCGAACAGCACATCGGCGATGGCGTTGCCGCCTTCGGTGCCGCTGAACCACGTCTCCAGCACCGCATCAGCCATGCGATCTTCATTCACTATCGACAGCGGACGTCCATTCATCAGCACAATCACCAGCGGCTTACCGGTGGCTTTCAGTGCCGCGAGCAGTTTCTGCTGGCTCGGCGGGATCACCAGGTCGCTGCGGCTGGAGGCTTCGTGCGCCATCCCCTGCGCTTCGCCCACGGCGGCAACCACTACATCGGCCTGCTTCGCTTTGGCAACCGCGTCATCGATCATCTGCTGCGGTGAACGCGTATCCACCGAAACCGCCTGCTCATAGAGGTTCAGGAAGTCCTGAATCCCTTTGTTGTCGCTGACGTTAGCGCCCTTCTCATAAAGCAGTGTCGCTTTGCCTTCAGTGGCATTGCGCATGCCCTGCAGCAGCGAAACGGATTGCTTCGCTACCCCCGCCGCGGACCAGCTGCCCATGATGTCGCGCTGACTGTCTGCCAGCGGGCCAATCAGCGCAATGGTGCCCGATTTTTTCAGCGGCAGCGTTTCCAGGCGGTTTTTCAAAAGTACGATGCTTTTACGCGCCACATCGCGTGCTTCCGCGCGATGCAGACGGCTTTCCGCATTGGTGTCCTGCGGGTCGCCTTCTTTCGGACCTAAATGGCTGTAGGGATCGTTAAACAGCCCCATGTCATATTTGACGTTAAGCACATGGCGCGCCGCGTCATCAATTTCCGCCATGCTGACCTTGCCACTCTTCACCAGGTCCGGCAGATACTTACTGTAATATTCGTCGCTCATGCTCATATCGACGCCCGACTTCAGCGCGATACGCACCGCTTCCTGCGGATCGCTGGCAACGCCATGCTTGATCAGCTCTTTGATTGCGCCGTGGTCGCTGATGGTAATGCCTTTGAATTTCCACTTATCGCGCAGCAGATCTTTCAGCAGCCAGCTGTCCGCCGTGGCGGGGACGCCATTGATGGAGTTCAGCGCCACCATCACGCCGCCGCTGCCTGCATCCAGTGAGGCTTTATAAGGTGGCAGATAGTCCTGGAACATGCGCTGTGGGCTCATGTCCACGGTGTTGTAATCGCGTCCACCCTCAACGGCACCATAGAGTGCGAAGTGTTTCACGCTGGTCATCACGCTGTAGCGATCGGCGGCACTTTTGCCCTGCATCGCCTGCACCATGCTGCGACCCATTTCGCTGGTAAGATACGTATCCTCACCGAAGCCTTCGGAACCACGGCCCCAGCGCGGTTCACGGCTGACATCGACCATTGGTGCCCAGGTCATATTCAGACCGTCGTCAGCCGCTTCATAGGCAGAGACGCGTCCCACCTCTTTCACGGCATCCAGATCCCAGCTGGCCGCCAGGGCCAGAGGAATCGGGAAAATAGTGCGCTGACCGTGAATCACGTCGAAGGCGAAAAACAGCGGGATCTTGAGGCGGCTGAGCTGCATCGCCTGATCCTGCATCGCGCGGATATCCTGGCGCGTGACAGTATTAAAAATCGCGCCAACCTGACTCTTCTGAATCATGTCGCGAATGGCTTCTTTCGGATTATCAGGCCCGACACTGATTAAACGCAGCTGACCAATCTTCTCGTCCAGCGTCATTTTTTTTAATAGCTGGTTAACGAAGGCATCACGCGCCTGTTCGGTCATCAGGTGGTTACCTGGCACTGTCTCAGCCAGTGCGGGTTGCATCGCGAGGGAGACAGCGAGACTAACAGAGTAAATCCATTTCATCAGGTTGGGTTCTCTTAAGTAACTGCGCAATATCGAATAAACAGGCGGCAGTGTGCCACAAGATGAGAATAGCAGGTAGCGGCCAGAGTCACACTGCGTTGAGGTCAGTTGACGTGCTACAGTTAGGACGCACTGATAAGACAAGGGAATTGCTCATGATACAAACCTCTGCCCTGCTTTCTGACCTGCGCCGCCTGGTCGGCCCTGCCCATCTGCTGACAGAACCTGAACAGACTGCCCGTTATCGCAAAGGCTTTCGCTCCGGCGAAGGTGAGGCGCTGGCGGTGGCGTTTCCCGGTACGCTGCTGGAGCTCTGGCGGGTACTGCAAACGCTGGTGAAGGCGGATGTCATCATCCTGATGCAGGCGGCGAATACCGGCCTGACCGAAGGTTCAACGCCGCACGGCAATGATTACGACCGTCCGCTGGTGATTATCAGTACCCTGCGACTGGATAAGCTTCAGCTTATCGACAACGGCCAGCAGGTGCTGGCGTTCCCCGGCAGCACACTCTATCAGCTGGAAAAAGTGCTGAAGCCGCTGGGACGTGAACCCCACTCGGTGATCGGCTCCTCCTGCATTGGGGCCTCGGTGCTGGGTGGCATTTGTAATAACTCCGGCGGATCGCTGATCAAGCGCGGTCCGGCCTACAGTGAGATGGCCCTGTATGCGCAGATTGATGCGCAGGGAAGACTGAAGCTGGTGAACCATCTGGGTATCGATCTGGGGACCTCACCGGAAGAGATTCTGGGACGGCTGGATGACGACCGCTGGCAGCCCGGCGACGTTCAGCACGATGGCCGTCACGCCTCCGATCATGAATATGCCGACCGGGTCCGTGAAGTCGATGCGGATACGCCCGCCCGTTATAACGCTGATGCGCGTCGCCTGTTTGAAGCCTCCGGCTGTGCCGGAAAACTGGCGGTCTTCGCGGTGCGACTGGATACTTTCGCCAGCGAACCGCAGCAGCAGGTATTTTACATCGGGACTAACGAACCCGGTGTGCTCAACGATATCCGCCGTCACATCCTGGCGCGTTTCACCCATCTGCCGGTGGCGGGCGAATATATGCACCGCGACATTTATGACATTGCGGAAGTCTACGGCAAAGATACCTTCCTGATGATCGACAAGCTGGGCACCGATAAGATGCCGCTGTTTTTCACGCTGAAGGGTCGGATTGATGCCTGGCTGAGCAAACTCTCGTTCGTTAAACCGCACTTCAGCGATCGACTGTTGCAGCGCCTGAGCAAACTGTTCCCGGCGCATCTGCCCAAACGTATGAAGCAGTATCGCGACAAATATGAACATCATCTGATGCTGAAGATGTCGGGCGACGGCGTGGCGGAGGCGCGTAACTATCTGCGCGACTACTTCCGTGAAGGCGGTGGCGAATTCTTTGAGTGTGAAGGCAAAGAAGGTGCGCACGCGTTTCTGCATCGCTTTGCGGCAGCGGGTGCAGCAGTACGCTACCACGCAGTCCATGCAGATGAGGTCGAGGATATTCTGGCGCTGGACATCGCCCTGCGTCGCAACGATGCGGACTGGTTCGAAACCCTGCCCGATGCGATCCGCGCATCATTAAGCCACCGCCTCTACTATGGTCACTTCTTCTGTCACGTCTTCCATCAGGATTATATCGTCAGAAAAGGGGTAGATGTGCACGCGCTGAAAGCAGAGATGCTGGAGATCCTGCAGGCGCGCGGCGCGGAATATCCCGCTGAGCATAACGTCGGTCATCTCTATCAGGCCAGGCCGCAGCTGGCAGCGTTCTATCGCCAGCTCGATCCGACCAATAGCTTCAATCCCGGCATTGGCAAAACCAGCAAGCAAAAAGGCTGGGCGGTGAAGCAGGTTTAATCGCATTATCGGTCAGCCTGCCTGTCTGTGCAGGCTGACCGTCACACTTCTGGTTGCGCCACTCACTCCCCATTGCGCCCTGTTTTTATGACTAACAACTTCATCAAAAAATTAATGCCTCTTCCCAGATTGCACCTTCTTTATTTTCTCTCATTGGGTTCTGCGCAACATCTCACAAATCATCGCCCTGCTAATTGATAATTCGCGTCGCGAAAAATAGATTGTCGCCACAATCATAATTTTTTATTAAATTGGATTTTATTCAGGGAGGATGATGAGTGCGCAATAATAATTACGCGTTCGCGTTAATAGAATCAGTCACTTTAACCATTGCGTTATCAGCAATGAGTACATCGCCGGTTTTTGCCAGTGGATTTATTGACGACGCATCGCTAAAAGGCAATGTATTTTACTGGCAGCGTCAGCGCGATCGCAGAGATACCGATCCCGCCAGTGACTATCAGGGACAGTATCGGGCTAATTTACATCACGCCTCGCTCAACAGTAATCTCGACTTTCAATCAGGCTACGCCGGGGAGTGGGTGGGTCTGGACCTCGCCATTTTTGGTGCCGCCGAGCTCGCCAACAGCGGCCCCGCCGCCCCTAATGAAATTGGCTTTAGTAAGGCACGCACCCGCTGGGATGAAAAGTGGAATGGCGACAGCGGCGGCGCATCCATTTATAAAGCCGCGCTGAAGTTTAAATATAACGATTACTGGTTACGCGCCGGATATATTCAGCCAACCGGCCAGACGCTGATTGCACCGCACTGGAGTTTTTTACCTGGCACCTATCGCGGCGTTGAAGTGGGTGCGCTATATGATTTTCAGGAAGCCGGCGCATTATCATTCTCGTGGATGTGGAGTGATAAATATAAGGCACCCTGGTATCGTGACTTATATAATTTCCGGCAGGCCGACGGTAAAACCTCTGTCAGCTACCTGCACTCATTCGGCATGAAATATGACTTCAGGAATAATCTGATCATTGAAGGGGCATTCGGCCAGGCGGCGGATTATATGGATCAATATTTTGCCAAAGCTTCCTGGTCGGCCACGCCTTACGGCAATGCACTCTCCACCAGCTATCAGTTTTATGGCGCACACGACCACGTCTCAGGCGGTGCGGCTAATTCCCGGGATGTCTATGACGGCCTCGCCTGGCTACAGGCAATCACGATCGGCTATAACGTCGGCCCGGTGGATCTGCGTGTGGAAGGCACCTGGGTCAAAGCAGAGGGCAATCAGGGCTTCTTCCTGCAGCGCATGACGCCGGGCTATGCCAGCTCCAATGGCCGACTGGATATCTGGTGGGATGCCCGATCCGACTGGAACGCCAATGGCGAAAAAGCCGTCTTTGCCGGTGCGATGCTCGACTTATCGCCGTGGCAGCTGACGGGCTGGAAAGTGGGCGCATCGTATGTCTGGGGCTGGGATGCCAGACCCGCCACTCTGCCTGGCGTTGACCAGAGTCAGCGTCTGAAAGAGTCCGCCTGGAACCTCGATCTGATCTATCAAATCCAGCAGGGCCGCGCCAAAGATACCCTGTTCAAACTGCACTACACCCGCTACGACAATCACAGCGATCTGCCCAGTTACAGCGGCGGTTACGGCAACATTTTTCAGGATGAGAAGGACATCAAATTTATGGTTATCGTGCCGTTTACGCTGTTCTGATGCCCTGCGGACTTCCGGATATCTCTTCACCAGCAAGGATGAAAATCAACATGTTAAAATTAAGCCTTATCGCGCTCACGCTGTTGGGCGTTGCAGCCACAGGCCACGCCAGCCCGTCAGAGCAGCAGGTGGTAAATCAAATCAGCCAGTTTGGCATCACTTATCAGGTGAATGACAACCAGGCCGCTCTGAATGGCACCGACTGTGCCGCGCTGGGTGCCGACTATGCCGCCTGCAATCGCGCGACCATTACCCTGACCAATAACGGCCCGGCACTGACCGACAAACACTGGGCCATCTACATGAGCAACGTTCACCAGACGCTGCGGGTCGAAAACGACCAGTTTAAAATGACCCATCTGGTTGGCGACTTAACGCGGCTGGAGCCGACGGACAAATTTACCGGCATTGGTGCAGGTGAGTCAGTGCAGATTCCCATCGTTAACGAATACTGGCAGCTGTTTGTCACTGATGTGATGCCGCGCTGGTATGTCACGTCCGGGCAGGCAACGCCCAAAATTATTGCCAGCACCGATCATGAAGACCCCAGCACGTTTATGTTGCCGCTGGGTGACCACTGGCGACGCAGTGCCGATGACCACAATGTTCTGATGCAGCCCGCCAGCCGGTTCGATAAAAACAGCGATGTTGCTGCCCTGCCCGTCTCTGCGCTACGAGGTCAGATTACTCCCACGCCGCTTGAGGTGAAGCTCCGCCCGCAGGATGCCGATCTCAGCCGCGGCATCAGGCTGATGCTTACCGGGCTGACACCTGAAACCGGTGAGGTGGTAAAGCAGCGCATGACCCTGCTTGGCCTGAAAGAAGCGCCAGATGGATTTGCCATTACGACGCAGATCAAGCCGGGCCACTTCAGCGGCAAAACGGCGCAATCGGGCGCATACAATCTGGATATCACGCCCCGCCGTGCCCTTGTAGTGGCCTACGATGCTGCCGGGGCTTTCTACGGTCTGATGTCGATTCTCTCACTGGTCCCTGGCGAAGGTGCGGCGCGTATCGCCGCGCTGGAAGCTCATGATGCGCCGCGCTTTGCTTATCGCGGCGCGTTTCTTGATGTTGCCCGTAACTTTCACAGTAAGCAGGCGGTGATGCGGCTGCTTGATCAGATGGCGGCATGGAAGATGAACCGCTTTCACTTTCACCTGAGTGACGATGAGGGCTGGCGGATTGAAATTCCTGGCTTACCGGAATTGACTGACGTGGGTGCTAAACGCTGTCATGATCTGACTGAACAGCGTTGTCTGCTGCCGCAGCTCGGTTCCGGTCCCTTCAGCGATAACAACGGCAGTGGCTTTTTCAGTCGTGCCGACTACATCGACATTGTGAAATATGCGCAAGCGCGCCACATTCAGGTGATCCCGGAAATTGATATGCCGGCCCACGCCCGTGCGGCGGTCATCTCAATGGAAGCGCGCTATCAGCGGCTGATGAAAGCGGGAGACGCTGAACAGGCCAGCGTGTACCGTCTGGTCGATCCCACCGACGACTCCAATACCACCTCGGTGCAGCTCTACGACCGAACCAGCTATCTCAACCCCTGCATTGAGAGCTCACAGCGCTTTGTCGACAAGGTGATCGGCGAGGTTCAGGCGATGCATCAGGAAGCGGGACAGCCATTAAGCACGTGGCATTTCGGCGGGGATGAAGCGAAGAATATCCGCCTGGGTGCAGGCTACTCGGACAAAAACAGTCCCAAACCGGGTACCGGCCTGCGCGACTGGCGTAACGAAGATCTGCCGTGGGCAAAATCGCAGGCGTGTCAGGCGCTGGTGAAGAGCGGCAAAGTAGAAGATCTTGCACACCTGCCGAGCTATTTTGCTTTGTCCGTCAGTGAGATTGTTAACCGGCACGGCATTGGCAAAATGCAGGCGTGGCAGGATGGTTTAAAAGATGCCAGAAATGCCGCAGCCTTCGCTACTCCGCGCGTTGCGGTCAACTTCTGGGACACCCTTTACTGGGGCGGTTTTGACAGTGCCGCCGACTGGTCACAGAAAGGATACGATGTGGTGATCTCCAGTCCTGACTATCTCTATCTGGATTTCCCGTATGAGGTGAACCCGCTGGAGCGTGGCTACTACTGGGGCACGCGTTTCAACGACGAGCGTAAAATCTTTGGCTTTGCACCGGACAACCTGCCGCAGAATGCGGAGACGTCGGTGGATCGCGACGGCAATGTTTTCAATGCTAAATCAGAGAAGCCGTGGCGCGGTGCTTATGGCATGTCGGCCCAGCTGTGGAGCGAAACCGTGCGAACAGATGCTCAGATGGAGCATATGATCTATCCGCGCCTGTTTGCGGTCGCGGAACGAAGCTGGCACCGCGCCAGCTGGGAGCGGGATTACCAGCCAGGTCAGGAATATGCGGGCGGCAAAACCCACCTCGTCGATCAGCAGGCACGTCTGCATGACTGGCAGCGATTTGCCAACCTGCTGGGACAACGTGAACTGGCGAAGCTGGATAAAGCGGGTATCGATTATCGCCTGCCGGTGCCAGGAGCAAAAATCGTTGATAGCATCCTGTCGATGAATGTCGCCTTGCCTGGGGTAACGCTGGAGTACAGTCTGGATAAGGGGGTGAACTGGCAGCGCTACGATGCTAACAGACCGCCGCAGGTCAGCGGTGCCGTGGCAATCCGCTCGGTGAGCCGCGACGGGCAGCGCACCAGCCGCGTGGAAACGTTGTAGTAAGCGAGAGTAAGAAAACAGGCCGGGAAATCAGCGTTGTGAATATAAGAAAGGCCGACAGAAGTCGGCCTTTTTTACAACTAAACCAGTTTCTCTTCCGGCTCCGGTTCAGCACCCGGCATCTGACGGCGCTCGATAATCATGGTTTGCGGTGTCGAGAGCAGAATGCCCTCTTTACGCAGACGCGTCAGAATATCGAACAGCAGGTCGCTCTTCGCCCCTGCGATCTGGCGCTGACCCGCTACGTTACCCGTGACGCTCAGCACAATCCCCTGCTGGGTCAGATCTTTAAACGAAACAGACGGCTCCGGCGTCTCCAGAATGCGTTCATTCTCGTTGTAAACCTCCAGCAGAATATCGCGCACCTTCACCGGATCGATATTCAGCGGGAAGGTCAGTGTAATGGTGACCACACCCTGCGCATTGCCCATGGTCGCATTGCGCACGTTCTGCGAAATAAACTGCGAGTTCGGCACAATCACCGTGGACTTGTCGCCCAGCTGGATCTCGGTGGCACGCACGTTAATGCGGCGGATGTCTCCTTCGATGCCGCTGATACTCACCAGATCGCCGACTTTAACCGGACGCTCGGTTAACAGAATCAGCCCCGAGATAAAGTTCTTCACGATCTCCTGTAAGCCAAAACCGATACCAACCGACAGCGCACTGACGATCCACGCCAGTTTGTTCCACTGCAGACCCATAATCGACAGGGTAAGCAGGATAATCAGCACGTAACCGATGTTGCTGAACAGCGTCACCAGCGATACCCGCATCCCCACGTCCATGGTGGTTTTTGGCAGGAAATCGGTGTCGAGCCAGCGACGCACCGAGCGCAGCACATAGATTCCGACAATCAGGCAGATTATCGCATTCACCATGTGTGCTGGCACGATGTTAAGGGATTCGAGTCCTTTACCGCCCCAGAACTCAATAACTTTTTGTAGCAGCTCAATCGGTGTTGAGGAGGCAAAGGTGTTGTTGACCAGCGCCATCGCCACAACCAGCACCAGGAAGGTTTTACCGATGGCCGTCAGCAGCGTGGCCGTCTGCTGCAGGTGACGCTCATTAATGTTAAGCGAACTCTGAATGCGACGACCGGTGGCGTTACTGGTTGAGAAGAGACTCTCACAGCCATCTTTCAGCAGGTGACTGAGGAAGTAGAACGAGCCAAACAGCAGGCCGCACCCAATCACCTCATAACTCAGGAAGCGCGCCAGCGTAACGTAACCGATCAGCAACGAGACCAGAATCGCAATGGCGGTCAGCGTCAGGCCCATCTGAATCAGACCAACCAGCGTTGAGCGCGCTTCCGGCGGGGTGCCCGCCAGCGTCATCCGACGACGCACGCGATTGGTGCGCATGCTGATCGCCAGCGCGGTGCTGCCAATCAGCAGTGCCGTCAGCCCGTTGGCAAAAATGGTGGTATTCAGGCTGGTGCCGACGCTGTAGTTGAACGCCTCGACCGTCTGAAAGATAAAGACCAGCACCGCAGTAATCGGTGGAAACGGTTTTAATGCCATCGCCACTTCATTGGAGATGGTCGGTAACCGCCAGCTGGGCCGACGGGTAGAAAGAAACGCACGTCCCAGTCCGGCAATCAGGCCACAAAAAACGCTGAGCTGCACCAGACGATCGACAAAGTCCTGAACGTTTTCAGAGACCTCATCACGGCGAGTAAAGGCCAGGGCAATAAAGTTAAAGGTGAGGACAACCGCCACCAGCGTGGTGAGCGCTATCGCTGCCGCCAGGAAACTGCGACGCAGCTTCCCTTCCGGCAGTTTATTAATGCTGACCCAGGCCAGAAATTCCTCACTGTAGCGACGACCCACGGTCATCACCAGCAGCGCCGCCAGCAGCCAGAGGACACTGCCCACGCGCCAGCCCGGTTCCCAGGAGAGCGCAGCGGTGTCCTGCAACTCCTGCAGGAACTCACCAATTTTCTCGCCATCCAGATCCTGTGTGCTGAGCAACGGTGACCAGAAGCGCGCCCCGAGGATGCTGCCGGAGTTCAGCGCCAGCTGGCTTTTCAGCTGATCGCGTCGCAGGTTAACAATCTGCGAGGAGAGCATCAGTGCGCCATTTTTAATGCCTTCAGCCTGCTTAATCTGGTCGTCGAGTTTGCTTTTCTGACTCTCCAGCGTGTTACGCTTGCGCGTCACTTCCGGCGTCTCTTTGACGCCGCTGTCCGCTTTCGGGGCCGGACCCAGCACCTGCAACTGGGCTTCAAGCTGCTGGCGATCGGGAACCAGCGCCTGACCCAGCGTATCGGCATTGCCGGAGAGCTCCAGCGCCATTTCATTCAGCTGCGTCAGCTTGTTTTCGCCAGCATCAACAGAAACCTGACTTTTAATTTTGTCGAGGATCTTCTGCATTTTCGGCAGTTCAACCGCGGCATTCAACTTCGGCGGAGCATCCTGTTCCTGAGCAGCACCGGCCGTATCATCTGCGGCCAGCGCCAGCGCCGGGGCAAACCCTGCCAGCGCCAGCATTAACAATGCAAAAAGGGATCGTATAAACATAGGTGTAAGATTCCGGCAGCTTAATTCAGGCGATCGTCCCTCGCCAGTCGCGCGTAAGTTTAGGGCTTTGCAAGGGATGGCAATATAGGAATAACGGGCATTTTTCGGGCTGATTCGGAACAGGCAGCGGCGTGAACATCTTTATACGCCCCTCTGCCTGCTTCTTCCCGGCTACCTGCTCAGCCTGCAGGCAACGCCAGTGCGCGCTGTGCGCGACACCGGCTATTCTCTACTCGACGTCGGTACTGCCGGCACCATTGCTGGCAACCTGGCCCGACTTCTGCTTTTTATACGCCAGTGCAGCGGCAGGCACCGGCGCGGCTTTGCCGGTCTCAATCCAGCTGCGCAGACGGTTAGCATCGGCGAAGTGAGTATATTTGCCAAAGGCATCCAGCACCACCAGCGCCACCGGACGATTGTTAATCATCGTGCGCATCACCAGACAGTGGCCCGCCTCGTCGGTATAACCGGTTTTGGTCAGCTGAATATGCCAGTCGTTTTTATAGACCAGATGGTTGGTATTGCGAAACGGCAGCGCATAGTTCGGATGGGCAAACACCGCCGTCTCTTCTTTTGTGGTGCTGAGCGCGCCAAGCATCGGATATTCCCGCGTCGCTTTGAGTAACTTCACCAGGTCCTGTGCGCTGGAGACATTCTGCGTTGAGAGGCCGGTTGGCTCTACATAGCGGGTCTGTTTCATGCCGAGTGACCGTGCTTTGGCATTCATTGCCTGGATAAAGGCGCGATAACCGCCCGGATAGGCGTGCGCCAGGCTGGCGGCAGCACGGTTTTCTGAAGACATCAGCGCCAGTAACATCATATTGCGGCGGCTGATCTGGCTGTTGAGCTTCACGCGCGAGAAAACGCCACGCATTTCCGGCGTCTGGCTGATATCAACATTGATCATCTCGTTCATCGGCAGATGCGCATCCAGCACCACCATCGCGGTCATCAGCTTGGTGATGGACGCAATCGGCCTGACCCGATCCGGGTGGCTGGAGAAGAGCACTTTATTGGTGGTGAGGTCGACAATCATCGCACTGCCAGAAGCGATCTGCGGCTGAGCAACAGGCGCAAGTTGCGACAGCGAAGTCGTCGCCTGCGCCGGAAGTGAAACAATCTGCCCGGAAACGAGCAGCGCCAGCGAAAGCAGGGTGGAGCGAATTTTTGCAGGCATCGTAGAAAAAAACCCGGTTAAGATTGTGTACTGTGTCAGACCGACACAGGCCGCCCGCTTCAGTCACGTCTGCGCGCGGGCTGGCAGCAGCATCATACGCGTAAGGTTAAGAAATTTCCTGGTGAGATTGTTTCCGGGCGTAAAAAGAGAACTGCCGCCAGAACGGCGGCAGTGGTCAGTCAGAACAGATGCGGTCCATATCCCCACAGCACCACGGTCAATGCCAGTAACACTTCAAAAACCAGCACGCCGATGGCAAGCGTAGAACCGGAAAAACGCAGGCTCTCTTCGCGATCGATATTCAGAAACAGGGGAATGCCAATATAGAGCAGATAGCCGGTATAGAGCAGCGCCAGCGCCCCAGCCAGTACGCAGAGCCAGACCAGCGGATAGAGTGCCACCAGCCCGCTGAGAAACAGTGGCGTCGCCACGTATCCCGCAAACACGGTGCAGCGCTGGACGCCGGGGCGCTGTGGATAATCACGCGCCATCCAGTGGATCACGCGTCCCATAACCGCAACGCCACCCAGAATAATCAGGTAGAACAGAATGCCCAGCCCGATTCCGGTCGCCAGGTTAAGTTGCACATATTGCCCCTCGCCCAGATTCCAGCCCAGCTGAGTTGTACCGATAAAGGCGCAGATCACCGGGATCGCCGCCATCAGCAGAACATGATGGGTGTAGTGGTGCGAGACGCTCTCATTCTCTTGCTTGATATGACGCATTTCCTGGTTCGGATGCGCCAGAAGTCCCCAGACATGGTTCATACAGTCACTCCTCTGATGCGATGGGCCGCCCGGTGATGCATGCGTCTTTGGGGGCAGCGTCTCCTCAAGTATAAACGGCAGTGAAATTTTCGTCGTGACCGGACAAAAAAACAGCATAAATAAACGGACCCGTAGTAGCCGGGCGGAAGCGAAGCCAAATCGCGTATAGACTGAAAGAAATCATCACCGAACAGGGAGAGTCAGTTTGCATCTGGATATCAACGCATTAATAACGCAGTACGGTTATCTGGCACTTTTTATTGGCTGTATTGCCGAGGGGGAGACATTTACGCTGCTGGGCGGTGTCGCCGCGCATGAGGGGCTGTTGCATTATGTGGGGGTCGTACTGGCCGCGATGGGTGGCGGCATTGTCGGCGATCAACTGCTTTACTGGGTCGGTCGCCGCTGGGGCACGCGGATCCTGCGCCGTTTTAAAAAGCATCAGGACAAAGTGGTCAAGGCAAACCGTCTGATTAAACGCCGTCCCAGCCTGTTCGTCATTGGCGTACGCTTCATGTATGGCTTCCGGCTGATTGGTCCCATCATCATTGGTGCCAGCCGCCTTAAACCGATGAAGTTTTTTATTCTTAACGTTATCGGGGCGGCTATCTGGTCGCTGATCTTTGTGACGCTGGGCTATTTCGCGGGCGGCATCATCGCACCGTGGCTGCATAAACTCGATCAGCATCTGAAACATCTGCTGTGGCTGGTCGGCGCGGTTGTCTTCGCCTTTGTGCTGCGCTGGGTAATCCGTCGCTGGCACAACCGCCGGGCCGACCAGCAATAAATAATCACCGTATTCGCCAGATGACGCACCGGTCGCCAGACGCTGAACAGAGTCTGGCGACCGGTTGACGATGATGTGAGTCTTATCCGCCCTCTTACCCTCTCTTTCCTTATTCAACCCCGCGTTAACCATATGTGCCCAAACGAAGCCGCATCGGAGGGCTCAGCTATAGTTAGGATGGACACTGACAGGGAGATGAGCATGAGTAAGGTAAAACGTAAGATTGAAGACCACGGCGTCATCGGTGATTTGCGCACCTGTGCGCTGATCGCTAATGACGGCACCATTGATTATCTCTGCTGGCCTGAACTCGACAGCCCATCGGTGTTTGCCGCCCTGCTCGACAGCGATGATGCCGGCCTTTTCTCCCTGGCACCTGACTGGCCCAATGCGCGGCGTCAGCAGCTTTACCTGCCCGATACCAATATCCTGCAGACCCGCTGGCTGGATGATGAAGGCGTGGCGGAAATCACCGACTACATGCCGATTTGTGATGATAAGAACAAACTGCCGCGCCTGATCCGCCGGGTCAAAATGGTCCGCGGCAGCGCAACCTTCCAACTGCGCTGTTCACCGCGTCATGACTACGCCCGGGCGCAGACCCGTGCCGAAGCGCACAACGGCTGCATCGACTTCCATGCCGAAGGTCAGCCGTCGCTGCGCCTGGCGGCCTCCGTGGTCATGACGCTGGAAGAAGACAGCGCCACCGCACACTTCACATTACAGCCTGGCGAACATGCGCAGTTCGAATTTGGCAGCGTGGATGATGCACATATCGAAGCGCTGGCCACCGAGCACTGCTTTGAAGAGACGCTGAACTACTGGCGACGCTGGAGCGCCCGGAGCACCTATCAGGGACGCTGGCGCGAGATGGTGCAGCGCTCGGCGCTGGTCCTGAAGCTGCTGACTTCCCATCAGCACGGCTCGATTGCGGCGGCGGCAACCTTTGGCCTGCCTGAAGAGCTGGGCGGCGAACGCAACTGGGACTACCGCGCCTCCTGGATTCGCGATGCCTCGTTCAGCATGTATGCGCTGATGCGGCTGGGCTACGTCGATGAAGCCAAACACTTTACCCACTGGGTCGGCCGCTGTGTTGAAAACAGCCATCACGATGAGATGCGCCTGCAGGTGATGTACCGGCTGGACAGCGGCACCGAGCTGCATGAGATGGAGTTACTTAATCTCTCCGGCTATGCCGACTCCCGTCCGGTTCGCATCGGCAATGATGCCTGGCAGCAGACCCAGCTCGATATCTATGGCGAGCTGATGGACGCGGTCTATCTGGCCAATAAGTATGGTGAGGCGATCTCTCAGCGCGGCTGGGAGCATGTGGTCAAAATGATCGACTGGCTGTGTGAGAACTGGAATCAGCCCGATGCCGGTATCTGGGAGATGCGCGGCGAGCCGGAGCACTTCCTGCATTCGCGTCTGATGTGCTGGGTGGCGCTGGATCGCGCACTGCGACTGGGCATGAAGCGATCGCTGCCAATGCCTTACGAACGCTGGGATCGGGCGCGTCGTGAGATCCGCGAAGATATCTGGGCAAACTTCTGGAACAGTGAACGCGGCCATTTCACTGCCACTCGTCATGGCGAACATCTTGACGCCTCCATGCTGCTGATGCCGCTGGTGCGCTTCGTCGGTGCCACCGACCCGGACTGGATTGCCACGCTGGATGCGATCAAAACCCATCTGGTCAGCGACGGCATGGTGCGGCGTTACAACACGCATGAAACACCGGCCGATGGGCTGAAGGGATCGGAAGGCTCTTTTGGTGCCTGCTCATTCTGGTATGTCGAGTGTCTGGCGCGCGCGGGCCGGATTCAGGAAGCGCATTTTGAATTTGAGAAGCTGCTGAGCTACGCCAATCCGCTGGGCCTGTATGCCGAGGAATTTGACAGCCACGGTCATGCGCTGGGCAATACGCCGCAGGCGCTGACGCATCTGGCATTAATCAGTGCCGCCTTTTTCCTGAATCGCAAACTCAGCGGTGAACAGACGCAGTGGCAACCTTAATCAGGACTTCCCCCGGAAAGCCGCATTTTACACGCCCTGCTTTCCGGAAATGCGCTAACATCCGCGGTGAATTTACGTAAAGTATTGCAGGCAGGTTAAATTCCCGATTCACAACGTCAGATTAATGAACATATAATGCGCAGCAGGTCACATTGGCCAGCATGAATTCGACACATAGACCAGCCTGAAATATGGCGATAAAGAATTGTAAAATATGAAAATTATTCGCGCTTTCGCTTCAATCGCTCTGGCTCTGGCGGCGTTCAGCCAGTCAGCCTTTGCTGTGGTTTACCCGTTACCGCCGGCCAACAGCCGTCTGATCGGGGAAAATATTGAAATTACGGTTCCTGAAGACAGCAAGCTGCCGCTGGAAGCTTTTGCGGCGCAGTACCAGATGGGCCTCAGCAACATGCTGGAAGCCAATCCGGGTGTTGACGTTTATCTGCCTAAAGCTGGCAGCAAAATGATCATCCCACAGCAGCTGATCCTGCCTGACGCACCGCGTGAAGGCATCGTGATTAACAGCGCGGAGATGCGTCTGTATTACTACCCGAAAGGCAGCAAAACCGTGGTGGTGTTGCCCATTGGTATCGGTGAACTGGGTAAAGATACCCCGATCAACTGGACCACAGCGGTAGAACGTAAGAAAGATGGCCCGACCTGGACGCCAACCAAAGGTATGCATGCGGATTACGCGGCGCGCGGCGAAACGCTGCCCGCGGTGTTCCCGCCAGGCCCGGATAATCCGATGGGTCTTTATGCACTTTATATCGGTCGTCTCTATGCGATTCACGGCACCAACGCCAACTTCGGTATCGGCCTGCGCGTGAGCCACGGCTGTGTGCGTCTGCGCGCTGACGATATTAAGTGGCTGTATCAGAACGTGCCGGTCGGCACGCGCGTACAGTTCGTTGATCAGCCGGTAAAAGCGACCGTAGAGCCAGACGGTTCACGTTACGTTGAAGTGCATAATCCGCTGTCGACCACCGAAGAGCAGTTCAACTCACGTGAGCTGGTGCCGATTACGCTGACGCAGGCCGTAAGCAAAGTGCTGGTTGATGCCAGCGTCAATCAGGATCAGGTTAACGGCGCTATTCAGGGCCGTACCGGTATGCCGGTAAAAGTGAACGGTGTGGAAAATAATATCCAGACCGCACCAGTCCCGATGCCGGAAAACCCGCAGGCTGCGCCACAGGAACAGCCGATGACGCCGGTGACCCCACAGGGTGCCAGCAGTGATGCTGCACAGCCACAGCAGCCCGCCACTGAGCAGGCCGCACCGGTCACACCAGCAGCACCTGCAGCAGCGGCCAATACCAACTCGTAATCGCCGCCCTGCTCTGAGAAGCCAGCGCCTGTCGCTGGCTTTTTTTATTGCCTGCTTAATGGCGTTGTAGCCACCGTTCCCTGTCCTGCTCCCCGCCCGACCATCATTAATCTGTCATAGAAAGCGCGTATCACACTGCGTTAACCCGATGCAAATCAGCATCCGGCATCAGCCACGTGAGGTACACCATGAGCGAAAACAGTCTCTCCTCCTCATCAGCCCGGGGACGCCCCGATTTTAACGGCAAGGGCAGCCGCTTCAGCAAGCCGCTGTTTTTCATTCTGCTGATCGCCGGGCTGGCCTTCGCCGGACTCAACCTGGTCAATGATGTTGAAGAGACCAATATGCCGGTCACCAGCTATCTGCCGTTCTTTCTGCTGGGACTGGCGCTGCTGATTGCGCTCGGTTTTGAGTTCGTCAATGGCTTTCACGATACCGCCAATGCGGTCGCCACGGTGATCTACACCCATTCGCTGACGCCCGGCGTGGCGGTAGTCTGGTCCGGTTTCTGTAACTTTATGGGTGTGCTGCTCTCCAGCGGCGTAGTGGCCTTTGGCATTATCTCGCTGCTGCCGGTCGAGCTGATCCTGCAGGCCAGCAGTGGCAACGGCTTTGCCATGGTCTATGCGCTGCTCTTCTCCGCCATTATCTGGAATCTGGGCACCTGGTATTTTGGTCTGCCCTCGTCATCGTCGCATACGCTGATTGGCTCAATTATCGGCGTCGGGGTGGCTAACGCCATGCTGCACGGCCGCAGCGGACTGAGCGGCGTGGACTGGGATCAGGCACTCAAGGTGGGTTATGCCCTGCTGCTGTCGCCGGTGGTCGGTTTTGTCTGCGCCGGACTGCTGCTGTGGGTGATGAAGATGTTTATCCGCAATCGCCAGCTTTATCAGGCCCCGAAAAGTGACCAGCCGCCGCCGGTCTGGATTCGTGGCCTGCTGATCCTGACCTGCACCGGCGTCTCCTTTGCGCATGGCTCCAACGATGGCCAGAAAGGAATGGGGCTGATTATGCTGATCCTCGTCGGCACCATGCCGATCGCTTACGCCCTGAACCGATCGCTGCCGGCCGATCAGGTCCCGCGCGTGGCCGCACTGACTGAAGTGACCGCGCATCAGCTGCTGCAACTGCAACCGGCAACGGCGCATCCTCCGGCAGCGCGCGACGTGCTGACCGGCTTTATCGGCAGCAACCAGATGAATGCCGAGGTATTACCGGCGCTGGCCAGGACGCTTAACGAGGCAGGCGATCAGATTCGCCGCTACGGTTCGATGGATAACATCCCCGCCCAGGCGGTGACCAATACCCGCAACCAGATGTATCTGGCCTCGGAGTCGATTAAGCATCTGCAGACCGCGAAGGTCACACTGCCCCAGGAGACCGAACGCAATCTGAAAGCGGTGAAAACCGAACTCGACAGCGCTACCCGCTTTATTCCGATGTGGGTGAAAGTGGTGGTGGCGATTGCGCTAGGGCTGGGCACCATGGTCGGCTGGCGCAGGATTGTGGTGACGGTAGGAGAACGGATTGGGAAAACCCATCTGAGCTATGCCCAGGGTGCCAGCGCCGAGCTGGTGGCGATGATGACCATTGGCGCAGCCGATGGCTTTGGCCTGCCGGTGTCGACCACTCATGTGCTGTCGTCCGGCGTGGCGGGCACCATGGCAGCCAACCGCTCTGGTCTGCAGTTTTCGACCCTGCGTAATCTGGCCGTCGCCTGGGTATTAACGCTGCCGGTCTCTATTCTGCTTTCCGCCCTGCTCTACTGGGTGTTTATCCATTTCTGATAGTCAGTGCTCACCACCGATCAGGTGGTGAGCCGTTGCTGTGTATAGAGTCGCAGCGTAATCAGCAGCGCGCCCAGCACCATCATGGCGGCAGCCAGATAGACCGACTGCATCCCCCAGTGTCCGATAAATAAGCCTGCCACCGGGCCGGTTAAGCCCAGGCCCAGATCGAGAAAAGCGGAATAGGTGCCCAGCGCCGAGCCCTGATCCTGACGCTCAACACGTTTAACTGCCTCAACGCCCAGCGCCGGAAAGACCAGCGAAAAGCCGCTACCGGTGAGGAACGCACCCGCACCTACCAGCCAGGCGCTGTCAGCCTGCCAGATAATCAGCAGTCCCAGACACTCCAGCAGGAAAGAGAACAACGACACGCGCAGTCCGCCAAAGCGGGTAATAAAGCGACCAAACCCCAGCCGTACCAGTACAAACCCCAGACTGAACAAGGTCAGCGCATAGGCCGCGCCCTGCCAGTCGCGGCTGGCAAAATAGAGGGTGATAAAGGTGGCGATGACGCCAAAGCCGATGGTGCCGAAGCCCAGCGCCAGGCCATAAAGCCAGACGCGGGAGAAGACGCGATGAAACGGAATGCGCTCGCCGACGCTGACCGAGACCGCGGGTTTGCGGCTGGCCATCAGATAACCAACGACGCCCATCAGCGCAATCAGCCCGGCAAATCCGCTCATACCAAATTGACTGTTCAGCAGCACGCCCAGCGGCGCACCAACAGCCATCGCCAGATAAGTGGCGACACCGTTCCAGGAGATAACGCGCGCGGTCTGCAACGGCCCGACAATATTCATGCCCCACAGTGTGGAGCCGGTGCTGCTGAAGCTTTCCCCCACGCCGAGAAACAGTCGCCCGATAGCCAGCAACGCCAGACTCAGCCACGGCCAGTGGCTCAGCAGTGCCGCGACGATGGTCAGCACGCCGCTCATGCCGCAGCAGAGCAATCCCAGCATTACCACCCGTTTTGGCCCCAGGCGATCGGCCAGACGGCCCGACTGCGGACGACTGAGTAACGTCGCAAAATATTGAATGCTGATAATCAGACCAGCAATAAAGGAGCTGAAGCCAAGCTGATTTTTGACGAACCCCGGCAGCACGGCCAGCGGCAGTCCGACAGAGAGATAGCAGAAGAAAGTGAAGATGATAACTGAGAGGATTCGTTTGTTGAGCTGACTGTTGCTCAATACAGCGGTGTCAGACATAGCAGGCTTGTGGTGTGGGAAATTTTGCATACTATACCGTCAGGCTGCTAAGGGGTCGCCTGATTTTTTATCAAATCACACAGTAATGCGATGAGCTGAAGAGCCAGACATACTGAAGTCTAGGTTCACCCCATCCGGTGTTAGTATTATTGATAACAGATTCTCCAGAATGACTGAAGAGACCATTGCATCGTATATCTGTAAAATGGAAAGACTATTTAAATTATGAGAGACAATAAAAATTTACTGCGCAAAATTAAAAATTGGTAAAACATTATTTAACTGCGGACAATAAGTGCAAAAGTTATTTATTCATTAATAGCAACCGTTTAGCCCCGACAATAGTCAGCAAGCCGGGGCTGAACAATAAAAAATACGTTATTCAAATTCAGCTCTACACAGTAAGGTTTTGCTCTAAAACTTACCGCTTGTACAATGAACTAACAGGCTTATCATCAAGTTCAACTCCACAATTCTTAATGAAGATGGCTGACATAATATAATGACCAATTAAAAGCGTCAATAATACGATTTCTTTTTCCGAAAATTGCTCTTTAAGTTGAGAAAATGTTTTTTCATCACTGACTTTGCCATTCAAAATAGTGTCGACATAATTTATTGCCGCCTTGAGTCTGACTTCCTCAGGCAGGCTATTTTTTAATGCTTCAAGGTCACTGGAGGTTATTTCTGTTTGCATTGCAATAGGTAAGTGGTGCAAAACCTCATATTCACAGTCATAAGCATAGGCGACCCGGAGTATGACCCCCTCTCTTATGTAATCAGCAAGACTGCCATCGCCGAAAGCAAGACCGTATTCAAGAAATTTTTCAGTAATATTAATACCACCTGTCAGCATTGATCGCGTGACATTCACAGGACACATCGAAAATACCTTCTCCATTTCAGGAGTAATAATGGATGTCGGATGAATTCTTTTCATGGCATACTGGACCTGAAATTAATTAAATAGCCTTAAGCAAGGTAACCTGCCTTGCTCCGTTAAAATCAGAATCTGATCATCAGATATGAGGATCTCATAAAAAGCTTATGATCATTAACCCCGGACATAACCAATGCAACTGATTCTTACGGAGTGATTAAAACTTCGAGAGGTCTATTTTTCTTAACAAAAAGTGCCTGAAAACGTTTCACTAAAAACGAGAAAATACCCCTCTCTTTTTTAACCTGAAATTAACTTTAAAACTGCTACCAATTTTACATGAATGACCACAATAGATTCTATAACATCAAATATTATTTGAGCGAGCAGGTCAGGGATACGTAAACGAAAGCATAATTGTACGCTATCGCAAGGAGGCGACTGGTCGATGGTCCGTATTTTTCTAACCGCTTGATAGTGGTTGCGCGGAGTCAGATGAACGTGAAAGGGCACATTTAATAGCGCGGAACCATCCGGAGCTTCTGGAAAAACGTTAAGCTTTCAATCTGAACGTCGAGATGACTTTTTGTAAAACGCGCTGATATCTGGCTGACATTCATAATTTTAAATTTGCCAGATTCTTTTTATTCCTGAGACTCGGCCCATCATTATTACCAGAATGTTTCTGACTAATGCGTTACCCAGTTGCAGAATAAAAAGACGCAGACTGTGGATATCCGTCAGGAATGGCTGATAAAGCGGAGGGATTAAGTCTGTCCGTTAAACTGAATTCCCTGAATAGCAGCTGCAATTGCTTCAGTGGTTTTTAGAGCACGGATTTCACTGAATAAGCCATCGGCTTCGCCATACGCTTTGCGCAGATAACCGAGCCACTGTTTAATCCGCGCCACGTGATAGAGGCCGGTATCGCCCTGCTTTTCCAGCCGACTGTATTTCTGCAATAACCGCACCACATCGGGCCAGGCCATCGGCGGCTCATTGTATTTCACGACCCGGCTCAGGTTGGGGATGTTCAGTGCACCGCGGCCAATCATCACCGCATCGCAGCCGGTGACCGCCATACAGTTTTGCGCGCTTTGCCAGTCCCATATTTCGCCATTAGCAATCACCGGAATGCGCAGCCGCTGACGAATTTCGCCAATCGCCTGCCAGTTGATCGCTTCTGCGCGATAGCCCTCTTCTTTAGTCCGCCCATGCACTGTCAGCTCGCTGGCACCGGCCTGCTGGACCGCGTCGGCAATTTCCAGGCTGCGGGCGCTGGAATCCCAGCCGAGCCGCACTTTTACCGTCACCGGCAAATCGGCAGGCACCGCTTCACGCATCGCTTTCGCGCCGCGATAAATCAGATCGGGATCTTTCAGAAGGGTTGCGCCGCCTCCGCTGCCGTTGACCAGTTTAGAGGGGCAGCCACAGTTGAGATCAACACCCCAGGAACCCAGTTCCACCGCGCGTGCGGCGTTCTCGGCTAACCATTCGGGATGCTGCCCCAGCAGCTGCATACGCACCCGCGTGCCGGATGGCGTACGGCTGGCGTGATGCAGTTCGGGGCAGAGCCGGTAGAAGGATTTTACCGGCAGCAGTTGATCGACCACGCGCAAAAACTCGGTGATGCAGAGATCGTAGTCGTTCACTTCCGATAACAGCTGGCGCACCAGTGAATCCAGCACGCCCTCCATCGGAGCCAGTAAAACCCTCATGGTCAAACGTTTCCGGTGCGCTTCGGAGCCGGACGACGTGGACGGGCTGCGGGCTTATCGCCCTGAGGCGCAGCCTGGCTCTGACGACGTTTGTCGCCGGATGAACGCGATGCGCCTGCACCCTGTCCGCCCTGACCACGCCCACGACCGCCGCCACCTGCACCGCCGCCACCTGCACCGCCGCGAGACTGCTGCTGACGACCGTTGATGATCGGCTCCGCTTTGATGCTTGGATCGGGTTCATATCCCTCAATCGCCAGACGCGGGATTTCACGCTTCAGCAGACGCTCGATATCACGCAGCAGTTTGTGCTCATCGACGCAGACCAGTGACAGTGCGACACCGGTTGCAGCCGCACGGCCGGTACGGCCAATACGGTGAACGTAATCTTCGGCGACGTTAGGCAGCTCGTAGTTCACGACGTGTGGCAGCTCTTCAATATCCAGGCCACGGGCCGCGATATCGGTCGCAACCAGCACGCGAATGCCGCCTGACTTAAAGTCGGCCAGCGCACGGGTACGGGCACCCTGGCTCTTGTTGCCGTGGATCGCGGCAGCAGTGATGCCATCTTTGCCCAGTTGCTCGGCAAGGTGGTTAGCGCCGTGTTTGGTACGGGTAAAGACCAGCACCTGCTGCCAGTTACCTTCGCCGATCAGCTGCGACAGCAGTTCCCGCTTACGCTTCTTATCAACGAAATGCACCTGCTGCGCGACCTGCTCAGAAGCGGTGTTGCGGCGAGCCACTTCAATCATTTCCGGGTTGGTTAGCAGTTTTTCCGCCAGACCTTTGATCTCATCCGAGAAGGTGGCTGAGAACAGCAGGTTCTGACGTTTGGCTGGCAGACGCGCCAGCACGCGGCGGATGTCATGGATAAAGCCCATATCCAGCATACGGTCCGCTTCATCCAGCACCAGAATTTCGACCTGTGACAGGTCAACGGCATTCTGCTGCGCCAGATCGAGCAGGCGACCCGGCGTGGCGACCAGCACATCGACGCCACCACGCAGCTTGACCATCTGTGGATTGATGCTGACGCCACCAAATACCACCAGCGAACGCAGCGAGAGATATTTGCTGTAGTCGCTGACGTTTTCGCCGACCTGCGCTGCAAGTTCACGGGTCGGGGTCAGGATCAGGGCGCGTACCGGGCGACGACCGCGTACGGGCGTCGCGGTGGCAGAGAGTTTCTGTAACAACGGTAAGGTAAAGCCGGCCGTTTTGCCGGTGCCGGTCTGGGCACTCGCCAGCAGATCGCGGCCTGCCAGCACCACAGGAATCGCCTGGCGCTGGATAGGTGTAGGTTCGCTGTAGCCTTGTTCGGCAACCGCGCGCAAAATATCGGCACTCAGGCCGAGAGAGTCAAATGACATTACGTGGTTTACTCCGGTCCGCTCTGGCCGTGATTCACGGTGTAGTTTTCAGAGGGATAGTGACGGCAGCTGGGGCTGACGCGTGAAAAGGGCACAAACTACGATGCGTAAGCGGGCGAGTGTAGCAGCTTTAAATGAAGTGTGCGAGATAGCTCACATTTACTGACATAACTTAACTGTGCAGAAACAGGAAGGCCACCTCGCGGTGGCCTTCAACTTAACTACGTTTATTTTCGATGCGCCGCGGTGGCTCTTTCGCCAGCAGCGAAACCAGCGCCGGACCCAGCAACATCACAACGCCGAGACAGGCCAGCAGCAGGTTATTGTGGTAAATCCGCGACACCAGGAACAGTGTCATCATGGCGGCGCCAAAGTAGTAAGTGGTGGTCGCTTCTTCAAGATAATCGCCGAGCGTGCGTAAACGGGCGATGCGCTGTGTCACCAGCATGGCAACAAAAACCAGTGCATACATCGCCACCAGCGTGCTGCAGACATCAACCAGCGCCTTGTGTTTCCAGCCCCAGATCAGCGCAGCGATCACCAGCAGATGCATAGCGATATGCAACAACGTCTGACCCGTGATGATTTGAATACGATTAGACCATTTCATTCAATTCTCCTGGCAGACCCAACAGGTCGCCCAAGTGCTACCGGCACAAGCCGGAAACGGTTTCCTCAATGTAAAACAATTTTCGGATAACGCCCTAAATATCGCGCTCCCTCACCACCCATTTGTGACAAAGACTACACTTTGATTCTATTGATGATGAAAAGGAGTGCGTCGCGAGTATGCCACAAAATGCGCAAGGATTTTCAATAAAAGTCCTGACGATCAATACACACAAGGGGTTCGCCCCGTTTAATCGCCGCTTCATCCTGCCGGAATTGCGCGAAGCCGTTCGTGCAACCTCGGCGGATGTGGTCTTTCTCCAGGAGGTAATGGGCACCCATGCCATCCACTCTCTTAACCATGAAGAGTGGCCTGAATCGCCTCATTATGAGTTTCTGGCTGACACCATGTGGAACGATTTTGCCTACGGCCGCAATGCGGTCTATCCGGAGGGACATCACGGCAATGCGGTGCTGTCACGCTTCCCGATAACCGACTATGAGAACCGGGATATCTCGGTGGCAGGCAGTGAGAATCGCGGCATGCTGCACTGTCAGATCGCCCTGCCCGAGCCGCACGGCACGCTGCATGTCATCTGTGTTCACCTGGGTCTGAAAGCGGCGCATCGTCACGCGCAGATGAAGAAGATCTGTGAAATGGTCAACTCGCTTCCGCCCGACGCGCCGGTTGTCGTAGCAGGCGATTTCAACGACTGGCAGCGGCGCGCGAACGCCATCTTAAAACAGGGCGCAGGCCTTAAAGAGGTATTCAGCATGAAAACCGGACGCCCGGCGCGCACTTTCCCGGCGCGCTTCCCGCTATTGCGACTTGATCGCATCTATGTGCGCAATGCCACCGTCAGTCATCCGTGGGCGCTGCCGCGTAAGCCCTGGTCCCATCTTTCCGATCATGCGCCGCTGGCGGTGGAGATTCACCTATGAATTTTAACTGGCAGGAAGGCAACCGGCTGCTATTGCTGGAAAATGGTGAAGCGTTTTTCCCGCGCGTCTTTGGTGCGATCCAGCGGGCTGAACGCTCAGTTCTGATCGAAACCTTTATTCTGTTTGAGGATGACGTCGGTAACGCCCTGCATCGCGAACTGCTGGCAGCGGCCCAGCGCGGCGTGCGGGTCGAAGTGATGGTCGATGGCTACGGCTCCGCTGAACTCTCCGACAACTTTGTGAATAGCCTGACCAGCGCAGGTGTGCGTTTCATCTACTACGATCCGCGCCCGCTGGTGATGGGGATGCGCACCAACGTCTTCCGTCGTCTGCACCGTAAAACGGTGGTGGTGGATGATGTGGTCGCCTTTGTCGGCGGCATCAACTTTTCGGCTGAACATAACACCGATTACGGCCCCGAGGCGAAGCAGGATTACGCGGTACAGGTCAAAGGCCCGGTCGTGGCTGACATCGCCCGCTATCTGCAACAGGCGATTGGCAGCGAACAGCATACCCGCCGCTGGTGGGGATCGCGTTCTCATCGTCCGGCGGTGAATGCTAAACCCGGCGATGCCCAGGTCCTCTATGTCTTTCGTGATAACGACGAGCACCGCGACGACATCGAAGTGCATTATCTGGAGATGCTGCGCGAGGCGAAGCGGGATGTGATTATTGCCAACGCCTACTTTTTCCCTGGCTACCGGCTGCTGCGTGAGATGCGCAATGCTGCACAGCGTGGCGTCCGGGTACGGCTGATCGTGCAGGGCGAGCCTGATATGCCGATTGTGAAAGTGGGCGCGGAGCTGCTTTACAACTATCTGGTCGATGGCGGCGTTGAAGTCTACGAATATATCCGGCGTCCGCTGCACGGCAAAATTGCCGTTAAAGATGATTACTGGGCCACGGTCGGCTCCAGCAACCTCGATCCGCTAAGCCTCTCTCTGAATCTGGAAGCTAACCTGATCATCCACGACCGACTGTTTAACCAGACGCTGCGTGACAATCTGGAAGCGCTGCTGGCCAACGACTGCCAGCGCGTGCAGGAGGATCGCCTGCCGCCGCGCAACTGGTGGCAACTGAGCAAAAGCGTGGTGGTCTTCCATTTCCTGCGTCATTTCCCGGCCATCGCGGGCTGGCTTCCGGCACACACGCCGCAACTGGCTCAGGTCAGTGCACCGGTACAGCCTGAAATGGAAACGCAGGATCGTGTAGAAGCAGACAACCCGGGAGCAAAATCCTGATGGCAAAAAAACATCCACGCTGGCAACTGGCAAAAAAAATCCTCACCGTGCTGTTTTTCGTTGCGGTGGTGGTTCTGCTGGTGGTTTATGCCCGCAAAGTGAACTGGGAAGATGTTTACGACGTCATCGTTAACTATAACCGTTTTGTCGTCCTGACCGCCGCCGGACTGGTGGTGCTGAGTTACCTGGTATACGGCTGCTATGACCTCATTGGCCGCGCCTACTGCGGTCATAAGCTGGCGAAGCGGCAGGTCATGCTGGTGTCCTTTATCTGTTACGCCTTTAACCTGACGCTGAGTACCTGGGTAGGCGGCGTCGCCATGCGCTACCGGCTCTATTCCCGACTCGGCCTGGACAGCGCCACCATCACCCGCATCTTCTCACTGAGCATCGCCACTAACTGGCTGGGCTATATTCTGCTGGCGGGCGTGGTGTTCAGCGCTGGCATGGTTTCCATTCCCAGCGGCTGGTTTATTGGTGAGACCACGCTGCGGCTGATTGGCGTGGTTCTGCTGGTGCTGGTGGCGATTTACCTCTGGGCCTGCGCCTTCTCAAAACAGCGTCGCTGGACCATTAAAGGCCAGACGCTGCAGCTGCCTTCACTGCGCATGGCACTGCTGCAGTTTGCGGTTTCCTGCGCCAACTGGATGGTGATGGGTGCGATTATCTGGCTGCTGCTGGGACGTGACGTGGGCTATCCGATGGTGTTGGGTGTCCTGCTGATCAGCAGTATTGCCGGGGTAATCATTCATATTCCGGCGGGTATTGGCGTGCTGGAAGCGGTGTTCCTGGCACTGCTCAGCGGTCAGCACGCTTCGCATGGCACCATTATTGCGGCGCTGCTGGCCTATCGCGTGCTCTACTTTATTCTGCCGCTGCTGTTAGCGCTGGTGCTCTATCTGGTACTGGAGAGTCGGGCGAAGCATCTGCGTCAGAAGAACGAGCAGAAGTTACAGAAGTCGTAATAAAAAAGGGAGGCGCAACCTGTGCGCCTCCCCCTTTTACACTGAAAATCAGCGGCGGTTACCGAAAATCCGCAGCAGCATCAGGAACAGGTTAATGAAGTCGAGGTAGAGCGTCAGCGCGCCCATGATCGAGTAGCGACGCAGGTTTTCCGTGTCGCGGGCATCGATCTGTTCACCGATGTTTTTCAGCTTCTGCGTGTCATAAGCGGTTAATCCCACAAACACCACCACACCGATGTAGGTAATCGCCCACATCAGCGCCGGGCTTTTCAGCCAGAAGTTCACCAGCGATGCCAGCACAATGCCTATCAGCGCCATAAACAGCAGGCTGCCAAAACGGCTCAGATCGCGTTTGGTGGTATAGCCGTAAAAGCTCATCGCGCCAAACATCCCCGCCGTGACAAAGAAGGTGCTGGCAATGGAGGAGTAGGTGTAGACCAGGAAGATACTCGCCATAGTAATGCCGGTCAGCGCCGAATAGAGCATAAACAGCCCGGTGGCCACGGCTCCGCTCAGACGATGCACCATGCCTGACAGAAAAAACACAAGCGCCAGCTGCGCGATAATCAGCCCGAAGAAGGTTATGCGGTTGGCAAACACCAGCTCCATCACCGCGGGCGTGCGCGCCGCGAACCAGGAGACAAATGCGGTCAGTAACAGACCGCAGGTCATCCAGCCATAGACCTGCGCCATATAGGCTTGTAAACCGCGAGATGCGGGTTGAACGATGGAATCATTGCGTGGATATCGGTCCATGATGCACCTCTTGTTAAACGGATGAACAGCGCCCTGCCGGGAGCCATGCCAGAGTTAAGTGTGGCACAGCTCAGCTCAACTGTGCCACAACATGCCGGTTAATGCCGCGACAGACACTGCTGATAACGGCTGTCGACGCGCTGCGCAAACCACGCCGTCGTCAGATTCCGGGTAATTTTCGGGCTTTCCAGCTTAATACCTGGCAGCATTTCGCGCGGCAGCTTACGACCCGCCATTTTATCCGCCAGGGCAAAGACCTGTTTCCAGAGTTCGCTGTCGCTGAACGATTCTTTCTCTCCTTTCTCCAGGTCGCGGCGAATGGCGCTGTTGCTCATATCGATCTGCTTCGAGAGCGTGCGCACTGCCAGTTCGGTACCGCCTGCCGCGTCTGAGCCATAGAGGATCAGGTCGCCATCCAGCGCCAGCTTCATGCCGGTGGCCTTTGACACCGCCGCCTGGAACGCCGCGTTGCGGCTGGCATACCAGCCCGCATTGTAGTCGGCAAAACGGTAGAGCGGCTGGCTGTAGTCAGCCGGATAGCCAAGCAGGTGCAGGGTGCCGAAGTAGATCCCGCCGTGACGGGTAAAGACTTCGCGCCGGATCGTGCCATCTACCGGCCACGGGTAGCCTTTGGCGTGCGCTTCGGCAAACGCAATGCTGACCTGCATCGGCCCACCCGTGTGGATCGGATTGAGATTGCCAAACAGCGTCTGGCCCATCGGCACCATGTCGATCAGGTCATCGAAAATGGCGCTGAGATCTTTTTCACTGCGTACTTTATCGAGCCGGGCCGCATAGCTTTCGCCGGTCGGCGATTTAATCTGCAGCGCGGTGCGTACCAGGAAGGCAGGCACATGCACCTGGGCCGCACGGCGGTTGATCTCACCCCAGGCGATTTTAGGCAGTCCCGGCACGGCAGCTTCAGCGCTGAAGTTGCTCTCCTGATCCGCCACGGCAATCACCGCGCAGAGGTTACTGGCGCTGGGTTCGAGCTGCTGCGTGCGGAAGGTAGTGTAGATATCGTCGCTCCAGGCCGCTTTATTGCTGACGTGCGACGGCAGCAGCCGCTGGATCTGTGCTTTGACATCTTCAGGCTGCCGCGCGGGCGCCTCGGGGGTTTTCTTGCTGCTACAACCCGCCAGCACCAGTGCGGCAACCAGTGTCAGACGTTGCAGAATCGGGGTGGATGACATGCCTGTCCTCAGAATGAACCAAAACCCTACTCTATCATCGCCAGAGTTTCACAGGCAGGAGAGAACTGAACTAAGGTTACCTTTTTTAACGTTAAAGGAACTTACGATGTTTAAACTCTGGCCTGTTGCGGCGTTCAGCCTGTTATTAACCGGCTGCGGCGCTAATAATACGCCTGCCCAGGTGCAGTCACCGGGCGCGCCCACCTCCTCTTCACTGAAAGTGCTGGAGAGCGGCGCCAGCGTGATGCAGTCCCGTCCGCCTATTGACGCCATCAATACCTATCTCGATGGCTTCCATTTTTATAACGGCGATAAAAACGGTCAGATGGAGGCACACCACTATGTCACCGTGCTGAACGACGATGTGATGCAGGCGGTGATTTACGACGGCAACACGCGCGACGCGAGACTGATGGGCGTGGAGTACATCATCAGCGAACGGCTGTTTAAGACCCTGCCGCCCGAAGAGAAGAAGCTGTGGCACAGCCATCAGTATGAGGTGAAATCGGGCACGCTGATCGCGCCAGGCTTACCGAAAGTTGCCGACCATGCGCTGATGACTCGCATTGTGAATACCTATGGCAAAACCTGGCACACCTGGCACACCGATCGCGACAAAACGCTGCCGATCGGCATTCCGGCGCTGATGATGGGCTTTACCGAAGATGGTCAGATGGATTCCCGGCTGCTGGCAGATCGCGATCGTCGCTTTGGCGTGGACAGTAAGCAGATTCGGGCCGAGCGGACGGATATCGTGGCGCATCCGGCGGCCCCGGGGGCTAACGCCTGGGAGAAGGGCCAGGTTATTCAGCTTAAGCGCACCAATGGCGGTGGTGAGCACAGCCACGGTCAGACCAGCTTTGGTCCGGCGGAGCAGCTGAAGCAACCGTAGGCGTTGTGTATGCGTGTTAGCGGGCTGTGACGCGGATAGGATCAGCGGTAACGCAGCGGGCGGAGAAACCTCTGCCCGCTTGTGCCATTAATGCCTTAGTCCCAGCGCCGGGCCGCCTGGTAGTCGCTGTCGCGAGCATCCACCCAGCGATCGCCCTGCTCTGTCGCTTCGCGCTTCCAGAATGGCGCGCGGGTTTTCAGGTAATCCATGATGAACTCCGCGGCCGAAAAGGCGCTGCCGCGATGGGCGCTGGTCACGCCCACCAGCACGATCTCATCGCCGGGAAACAGCTCGCCGACGCGGTGGATCACCGTGACGCGCTGCAGCGGCCAGCGTTCGCGTGCCGCATCAACAATCTCCTGCAGCGCTTTTTCGGTCATGCCGGGATAGTGCTCCAGCGTCAGCGCCGCCACGTTATCACCCAGATTGTGGTTACGCACTTTGCCGGTAAAAGTCACTACCGCTCCATCTTCATCACAGGCCGCCAGCCAGCGATACGCTTCCGCCATATCAAAGGGTGCGGGGCCGACGCAAATCTGTGTTTCCATCTCAGCCTCCGGTCACGGGCGGGAAAAAGGCCACTTCATCACCGGCGTGCAGCGGGTGACTCATCGGCACCAGCGTCTGGTTGACGGCCGCCAGCAGTTTGCCCGACTCCAATGCCAGCGCCCAGCGATGGTCGCGTTCGGCCAGCGCAGCGCGCAGCGCCGCCACATCCGGATAGTCAGCGTTAACCTCAAGGGATGCGGTGCCGGTCAGCTCACGCACCTGGGCGAAAAACAGCACCTTAATCATGGGCGACCGCCTGAAAATCGCCGCTTTTGCCGCCGCGCTTGCTGATTAACCGCAGCTGATCGATGACGATATCCTTCTGCACGGCTTTGCACATGTCGTAAATGGTCAGCGCGGCAACCGAGGCGGCCGTCAGCGCTTCCATCTCGACGCCGGTTTTGCCGGTCAGTCGGCAGAGCGAGGTGATGCGGACCCGATTATGATCTGGTTCCGCTTCGAGGTTCACTTCCACTTTGCTCAGCATCAGCGGATGACAGAGCGGGATCAGCTCCCAGGTGCGTTTTGCTGCCTGGATCCCGGCGATGCGCGCGGTAGCGAAGACATCCCCTTTATGATGGCTGCCGTCGATAATCATCTGCAGCGTTTCCGGCTGCATCAGCACCAGCACTTCGGCGCGCGCTTCACGCACGGTTTCAGCCTTGGCGGAAACATCCACCATGTGCGCTTCGCCCGCAGCGTTTATGTGTGTGAGTTGAGACATACTTACCGTTTCTTCAGATGTGAGACAAAATTACAGGGCGCAGTACGCGCATCAAGCTGTTCGACAATAATGCGCTCCCAGGCGGTGCGACAGGCGCTGGTCGAACCCGGCACGGCCAGAATCAGCGTCCCGTTTGCCAGACCGGCAATGGCGCGCGACTGCAACGTCGAGCCGCCAATCTCCTCATAGGAGATCATCCGGAACAGTTCGCCAAATCCGTCAATCTCGCGGTCAAACAGCGGCAGCAGCGCTTCCGGCGTGCTGTTTTTCAGGTTAAAGCCGGTGCCGCCATTGATGATCACCACCTGGACATCGTCACTGGCGATCCAGCGCGATACGGTGGCGCGAATGCGATAAAGGTTATCCGGCACGATGGCGTGATCGACCACCTCATGACCCGCTTCCGTTGCCGCCTCGCGCAGATAGTCGCCGGAGGTATCGTTGCTGGCATCGCGACGGTCTGACACCGTCATCACCGCAATCTGCACGGCCTGAAATTCGCTGGCTGGTTTACCCATACTTCCTCCTGAAATTAGCCGCCAATGTAAGAGAGATTCTGTGTGATACCGGTGTTGCCCTGATGCAGGAAGTGCGTCTGCTTCTTCTGTCCCAGGCTGCTGGCGATGCGCGCCTGCAGTTCGGCCTGCTGCTCATCGGATGCCAGCAGGTCACGCAGCGGTATGCCGCCGTCACCAAACAGGCACAGGTGCAGATTACCCTGCGCCGAGACGCGCAGACGGTTGCAGCTGGCACAGAAATCTTTGGCATAAGGCATGATCAGGCCAATCTCGCCGACATAATCGGGATGGTAAAAGACCTGCGCCGGGCCGTCACTGCGCCCACTTTCACGGCGCTGCCAGCCCTGGGCAATGAGCTGATCGCGGATCACCATGCCGGACACGTGCTGATCGCGGAACAGCGTGCCGCCGTCGCCAGTCTCCATCAGTTCGATAAAGCGCAGCTGAATCGGACGGGTGCGGATCCAGTCGAGGAAGGTGGCCAGATTACGGCTGTTGAGATCGCGCATCAGCACGCTGTTGACTTTGACCTGGCGAAAACCGGCGTCCAGCGCCGCATCAATGCCGCTCATCACCTGATGGAATTTATCCTGGCCGGTGATGGCGTGAAACTGACGGGCGTCCAGGCTGTCGACGCTGACGTTGAGTGCGGTCAGACCCGCATCGCGCCACTGCTTCACATCGCGCGCCAGCCGGTATCCATTGGTGGTCACTGCGATCTGACGGATAGCGGCGTTTTCACGCACTGCCGCAATGATGTCAGTGAAATCACGGCGCAGCGACGGCTCACCGCCGGTCAGCCGCACTTTTTCGGTTCCGGCTGCGGCGAAAGCCCGCGTGACGCGGCGGATTTCATCCAGAGAGAGAAAGCTTTTGTTACGAATTCCCTGCGGTTTGTAGCCGTCAGGAAGACAGTAGGTACAGCGGAAATTACAGACATCCGTGACCGACAGGCGCAGGTAATAGAACTTACGCGCGTATGCATCAGTAAATTGTGACACCAGAACACCTTTCCAGATTGGGAGATGCAGTCATTTCTTCCTGCACCCTGGCAGCTCAATGGCTACGGCCTGAACCCCCTATCCGCAGACTTAGGCATTCAGGCTTGAGTGTACGCTGACCCGTTGATCAGCGCGGTAAACATGATGGTAGCGTGAATTACGCCACTCTTCCATTTGCTCTTTTCGCTATATATTCTTATACATATCGAATTTTCACCGCATTTTCGCGACAGGATACGTTAAAATGCGATCCAGATTTTGACGCAAGTCATCCGCGCGGGCTTAGCGTTTAGAGCCACGCTACGCGAAAGGAGAGTAAGGAGAAGTATGAATCGCACACTGGCCGATCTTGATCGCGTTGTGGCACTGGGCGGCGGACACGGTTTAGGCCGCGTGATGTCGGCCCTTTCCCCGCTGGGCTCACGTCTCACCGGCATCGTCACCACCACCGACAACGGGGGATCGACCGGCCGCATTCGTCGATCCGAAGGCGGTATCGCCTGGGGCGACATGCGTAACTGCCTTAACCAGCTGATTGCAGAACCGAGCGTCGCCTCCGCGATGTTCGAGTATCGCTTTGCCGGTAACGGCGAACTGGCCGGACACAATCTCGGTAATCTGATGCTGCGGGCGCTGGATCATCTGAGCGTTCGCCCGCTGGAAGCGATCAATATCATCCGTAACCTGCTGAAGGTCGACGCCTTTTTAATCCCGATGTCGGAGCAGCCGGTAGATCTGGTGGCGATGGATGCCGAAGGCAATATGGTTTACGGTGAAACCGCGATTGACGAGATGAAGCAGCCGCCGCAGGAGTTGATGCTGCATCCCAACGTCCAGCCGACGCGGGAAGCGCTACAGGCCATTGCAGAAGCGGATCTGATTCTGATTGGCCCAGGCAGTTTCTATACCAGCCTGATGCCTGTTCTGCTGATGGAAGAGATGGCGCAGGCACTGCGTCGCACGCCTGCCACTATGGTGTTTATCGGTAATCTGGGTCGCGAGCTGAGTCCCGCCGCGGCGAGTCTTTCGGTGGCTGACAAGCTTCAGATGATGGAACGTTATATCGGCAAGCGGGTGATTGATGCGGTCGTGGTCGGTCCGGCGGTTGCCACTGAGGGCATTGAAAACCGGCTGATTGTCCGTGAACCGCTGGAGGCCGCTGACATTAAATATCGTCACGACCGCCAGCTGTTACGGGTGGCGCTGGAACACGCCATTCAGGGCTTTGACGGCGCTACGAGGCCGCGATAAACAGTGTTCGCAGCTCATGCAGCTGATCGCGCACGCTGGCTGCCTGTTCGAACTCCAGGTTCTGCGCGTGCTGCTGCATCTGCCCTTCCAGCTCGTGGATCTTCTTCTGCAGCGCCTGCGGCGTTAGCAGCTGCAAATCGGCCAGTGCCTGAGCTTCGCCAGGTCGGGCGGGTTTCGCTTTACCACGGGTTTTCACCACGTTGTTGCCCAGTTCCAGAATATCGGTGATCTTCTTATTCAGGCCCTGCGGCACAATGCCGTTCTGCTCGTTGTGCAGCTGCTGCTTCTCACGGCGGCGCTCCGTCTCTTCAATGGCGCGCGCCATTGACGGCGTGATTTTATCGCCATAAAGGATCGCCTTGCCGTTGATGTTACGCGCCGCACGACCAATGGTCTGAATCAGCGATCGTTCGGAACGCAGGAAGCCCTCTTTATCCGCATCCAGAATCGCCACCAGCGACACTTCTGGCATATCCAGCCCCTCACGCAGTAAGTTGATGCCTACCAGTACATCAAACTCACCCAGACGTAAGTCGCGGATAATCTCCATACGTTCTACGGTGTCGATATCGGAGTGCAGATAGCGCACTTTCTCGCCATGCTCCGTGAGATACTCGGTAAGATCTTCCGCCATGCGCTTGGTCAGCACCGTCACCAGCACACGTTCGTTGATCGCCACGCGCTGACGGATTTCAGACAGCAGATCGTCGACCTGCGTCCCGACCGGACGCACTTCGATGATCGGGTCCAGCAGGCCGGTAGGACGTACCACCTGATCGACCACTTCATCGCCCGATTTTTCCAGCTCATATTTGCCCGGCGTTGCCGAGACATAGATGGTCTGCGGGGCAAGCGCCTCAAACTCTTCAAACTTCATCGGACGGTTATCCAGCGCCGACGGCAGGCGGAAACCATACTCCACCAGCGTCTCTTTGCGCGCCCTGTCACCTTTGTACATGCCGCCAATCTGCGGGATGGTCACGTGGGACTCATCCACCACCAGCAGGCCATCGGCAGGCAGATAATCAAACAGCGTCGGTGGCGCTTCGCCCGGTCCGCGTGCGGAGAGGTAGCGCGAGTAGTTCTCGATGCCGGAGCAGTAACCCAGCTCACTCATCATCTCCAGGTCAAACTGGGTACGCTGGGTGATGCGCTGCTCTTCCAGCAGCTTATTGTTCTCCAGCAGCACCCGGCGGCGGTCCGCCAGCTCGACTTTGATCTCTTCCATCGCCTGCAGAATGCGCTCACGCGGCGTAACGTAGTGCGTCTTGGGATAGATGGTGAAGCGCGGCACCACCGACTCGATCTGGCCGGTCAGCGGGTCAAACAGCGACAGACGCTCGACCTCTTCGTCAAACAGTTCGACACGCAGCGCGATATCGTCCGACTCCGCCGGGAAGATATCGATCACTTCGCCACGCACCCGGAAGGTCCCGCGCTGGAACGCCTGATCGTTGCGGGTGTACTGCAGCTCTGACAGACGGCGCAGGATGCTGCGCTGATCGATAATCATGCCGCGGGTCAGGTGCAGCATCATTTTCAGATAAAGATCGGGATCGCCCAGACCGTAGATCGCCGAAACCGACGCCACCACGATGACATCGCGCCGCTCCAGCAGTGCCTTGGTCGCAGACAGACGCATCTGTTCGATGTGTTCATTCACCGACGCATCCTTTTCAATGAAGGTGTCGGAGCTCGGCACATAGGCTTCAGGCTGATAGTAGTCGTAGTAAGAGACGAAAAACTCGACGGCGTTATCCGGGAAAAACTCTTTCATCTCGCCATAGAGCTGAGCCGCCAGCGTCTTGTTCGGTGCCAGCACCATCGTCGGGCGGTTGAGGTCGGCAATCACGTTGGCGACGGTAAAGGTTTTACCGGAGCCGGTCACGCCTAATAAAGTCTGATGGGCCAGTCCATCCTCCAGCCCCTCTTCCAGGCGACGGATCGCCTCAGGCTGGTCGCCCGAAGGTTTAAAGGCGGAATTGAGTTTAAAAACTTTGGTCATGAATGCATTTCCTGCTGGAGAAGTCGGCGGGCAGGCACTTATTTTACTCTGCTATGGTGATTTTGCCAGAAAATAATACTGGATATAAAAACAGTAATCGGGCAGGATTGATGCAATCAGGACCGTACTAAGCTTACCCGCATTGCAGGCGTGTCATTGTAAAGCCAGTTGCGCAATGTTATCCCCAGACCAGGATCGGATTTAACATTTGTCAATAGAACGTCACAAAATTACAGTTCGGTTACCTGACAGAGAATTCGCAGGCTTGTTTTTTGATAACCAGCTGATTTTATTGACTTAAGCTTATAAGGCCAGAATCTCGTCATTATGTTACCAGGCCGCGTATTTCCTCGCTTCCAACCGGTTTTCATTACCTAATGCACAAGGTTATCCACAGGAATGGTGGATAAGTGATGGCAGCCCCGCCGCCATCTGCTGTGTATAATTTTTCCCTGCCCTCCCGCCCCGGTCAAAATAATTTTTTTTGCGTTAAATTTCGCGTCAACCGCTGACGGATTATTCTGCATTTTTAATCTGTCTTCTGGCATGGCACGCAAATTCTCACCATTACACTAAGATTCTTAATCAGACATTCTGCATGACTGCAGCACGTCTGCACCACAAACAGCGCCCGCAGGCACTGTAAAAGTGCAGGCGCGTGATGACCATGGGAAATTGATAAGTTTTTCTCACCTTTCATTCCTGATACGGCGCACTGCAGCAGGAAACAGGACCGTTTTAAGATCTGGCCTGGGAATTGCAGGAGTCAGTAACGTCGCCGCGCTTTACGCGCACTGTGCTGCAATGGTGAGGCTGCCGTTGCTGATGACTTGCTTGCCAGACGACAAAGAGCGGAAGCAATCAGGCTAATGATCGGGAAGGAGAGTGTCAGATGCTGAGTCTACGTTCGGTAAATCAATTTTACGGTCAGAACCATATTCTGTGGGATGTGGATCTGGAGCTGTCGCCTGGCACCTGCACCGGCATTCTGGGCCGTCCCGGCATGGGCAAAACCACGCTGGTCAACTGCATTATGGGCAGATTGCCGATTAACAGCGGCACAATTTCCTGGAAAGAGGATGGCTCGCCGCCGGAGGATTTGCTGCTGCAACCGGCCGAACAGCGGGCGCAGATGGGCATCGGCTATGTGCCTCAGGGCCGCCATATTTTTACCCAGATGAGCGTGGAAGATAACCTGCTGATTGCCCTGCTGGCGGGAGCCAGCCAGCGCGACCGTCATCGTGCCATTCCTGAAATGGTATTTGATTTGTTCCCGGCGCTCTACTCACTGCGCCAGCAACGCAGCGGCGATCTGCCCATTGATCAGCAGCAACAGCTGGCCCTGGCGCGCGCGCTGGTGCTGCAGCCCAAACTGCTGATTCTGGATGAGCCGACCGATGGGATGTCGCCGTGGCTGGAAGAGGAGATGGGCAACCTGATCCGCCGGCTTAACCTCGACTACGGGTTGACCATCCTGCTGCTGGAGCAGCGCCTGTCGCTGATCCGGCGGGTGGCGGACTATTTCCTGCTGCTGCACCGTGGCCGTAATGTGGCGCAGGGCAGCATGGAGCAACTCGATGACCACACCGTGGATAAGTGGCTGACGGTCGCCTGACGCTGAGTCTCTGCCCTGGCAGATGTCAGGAATGCAGACAGCACCGAATAACCTGACGTTCAGGCGGGCAAGCACTGCACAGGCTGAGACTGATAAAGCAAAAAGTCTGTGGGGAGACTTTTACGCCGGAAGTGTCAGATAGTGTCCACAGGACGCCTGCTGCGCCGTATCGGTGAGATACGGAATCGTACCCAGACAGGGGGCAGGCAGTCGCTGCTTCAGGCTGGAGAGATAGTCCTGATAGCGTTTGCCTGGCGGCTCGACGGTGTTGGCGATCCAGCCCACCAGCGGCAGGCTGCACGCGCGCACCGCCTCGGCGGTGAGCATGGCGTGATTGATGCAGCCAAGCTTAATTCCCACCACCAGAATCACGGGCAGCTGTTCGCTGACCACCCAGTCCGCATAGGTGTGCGTCTCTGACAGCGGGGTGTACCAGCCACCCGCCCCCTCCACCAGAATCCAGTCTGCCAGCGGCTCCAGCGCCGCCAGACCTGCTGACAGTGCCAGATGGGTGATCGGCCTGCCCTCTTCGGCGCTGACGATGTGCGGCGAGGTCGGTTCCATAAACGCCAGCGGATTGACCTGCTGGTAGCTCAACGGCACGCTGCTGAAGCGCTGCAGCACCAGCGCATCACTGTTGCGAATGCCTTCAGGCGTCATCTCACAGCCTGACGCAACCGGCTTGTAGCCCGCACAGCGGTAGCCCGCGGCAGCCGCCGCCTGCAACAGTGCGCCGCTGGCGACCGTTTTACCGACTTCGGTGTCGGTGCCGGTAATAAACAGCCGTTTCATGATGCACTTACTCCATAGATTAAATGGTAACTCAGGCGATAGCCGTGACGATCGCGCGGCCAGTGTGCCTCTAACTGGTTGAGCCGTTGTCGGGTGAGTAGCTGCCCGTCGCGGCCCTGATGCAGATGGGTCGCGCCAATCCCTTTCAGCGAACGCATGGCACTGAGCGCATCGGGAAAATGCAGCGTCACTCTTTCCGCGCTGCAATACAGTTGCTCTGCGTGGCAGGCCGCCGCAATCTGCGTCTCGCTGAGAAAGCGGTTAGCATGGGGTAACGCATCCAGATGGGACCAGGCTTCATGTACCTCCTGCAACGAACCGTCGCCCAGCGTAGAAAACAGCAGCGTGCCCTCGGGTCGTAGTACGCGCCGGAACTGGGCCAGCGCGCCGGGCAGATCGTCACTCCACTGCACCGCCAGGTTGCTCCAGACCAGGTCAAAGCTGTTATCCGCCAGCGGCAGTGCGTCGATGTCGCCCGCCAGATAGTGCTGGGCTGCGTTGTTGCGGCGTGCCTGTTGCAGCATTTGCGGAGAGAGATCCAGCGCCGTCACCTGTTTGCCGCGTTCGTGCCACAGCCTGCTGTACCAGCCGGTGCCACACCCGGCATCCAGCAGCTGCACGCCGCTGTGAGCCGGTGCGAGAGCCAGCAGCGCATCGCCGCTAAGCCGTTGCAGCGCAGCATGGGCATCATAATGACTGGCCGCCCGGCCAAAGGCGCGAGCTACCGCCTTCTTATCAACCCGCAGCGTCATACAGCGCCTCCAGTAGCACATCGATATCTTCAGGGCGATGTGCCGCAGTCAGGGTAATACGCAGCCGGGCCGTCCCCGGCGGCACGGTAGGCGGTCGGATCGCACTGACCCAGCAGCCCGCCTCCGCCAGCCGCTGAGAGAGCGCCATTGCATCGCTGTTTTCACCTATCAGCAGCGGCTGAATCGCGCTGGCAGAGTCCATCAATCGCCACGGCAGCGAGGCCGCCCCGCGCCGGAAATGCGCAATGTTCTGCTGCAACTGCTGGCGCAGCGCATCGCCCCGCTGAATTTCGCGCAGCGCCGCCTGCAGCGCGGTGGCTTGTGCAGCGGGCATGGCGGTGGAGTAGATCAAATGCCGGCTGAACTGCAGGAAATAGTCGGCGGTATCCGCATCGCACAGCAGTGCGGCACCACTGACGCCAAACGCTTTGCCAAAAGTGACCACCAGCAGTTCCGGCTTAACGCCCTGCTGCCAGCAGCTACCGCGCCCCTGCTCACCCACCACGCCGATGCCGTGCGCATCATCCACCAGCAGCCAGCCCTGTGCCTGCTGCGTCTGTTGTACCAGCGCAGCCAGCGGCGCGCTGTCGCCATCCATGCTGAAAATTCCTTCGGTAACCACCAGCGTCTCGCCCTCGCAGGGTGACGCGAGCCGTGCTGCCAGACTCTCCGGGTCGTTGTGACTGAAACGGCGCAGCTGCGCCGGGCTGTGGCTGGCGGCATCAAGCAGCGAGGCATGACTGAGCTTATCGGCCAGAATGCGATCGTTTTTCTCCCCCAGCAGATGAATTACCGCCTGATTGGCCGCGAACCCGGAGATAAACAGCAGCGCGCGGTCGTAGCCGAGCCAGTCGGCCAGCTGCGCCTCAAGTTCGGCATGCTGACGGTGATAACCGGTGACGTGTCCCGAGGCACCCGCGCCCGCGCCCGCCAGCGCTGCGCCCTGCTGCCAGCCCGCAATCACCGCCGGATGGCGGGTTAAACCGAGATAGTCATTGCTGGAGAAGTGAAGATAACGGCGGCCGCCGCTCTCTAATGTGCGGGTGGCTTGCTGATCGATGATTCGACGCTGTCGCCAGCCATCGGCCGCACGGCGCTGCGCCAGCCCCTGCTGAAGTCGTTGCTGCCAGCTCATTACAGCGCCGCGTTGTAGAACTGTTCAGTGTCAGCATGCAAGAGCTGCTCGCTGAGTTGTTCTTCCTGCTGCTGATCGCCATGTTGGGTGTGGGTATGCTCCGGGTTCAGCCCCAGTTTGCGGAACAGCACGCGGTCTTTATCCTCTTCCGGATTCGGCGTGGTCAGCAGCTTGCAGCCGTAGAAAATCGAGTTCGCCCCGGCCATAAAGCACATCGCCTGAGTCTGCTCGTTCATCTGTTCGCGGCCCGCGGAGAGACGCACATGCGAGGTCGGCATCATGATGCGCGCCACCGCGATGGTGCGGATAAAATCGAACGGCTCTACGTCATCGTTGTCCGCCAGCGGCGTGCCTTTGACCTTCACCAGCATGTTGATCGGTACGCTCTCCGGCGGGGTCGACAGATTGGCTAACTGCACCAGCAGACCGGCGCGATCGTTCACGGTTTCGCCCAGGCCGACGATGCCGCCCGAACAGACTTTGATACCGGCGTCACGCACTTTGCCCAGCGTATCGAGACGTTCCTGATAGCTGCGGGTAGTGATGATAGAGCCGTAGAATTCCGGTGAGGTGTCGAGGTTATGGTTGTAATAATCGAGACCCGCGCCCGCCAGCCGCTGCGCCTGTTGATCGCTGAGCGTACCGAGCGTCATGCAGGTTTCCATTCCCATCGCCTTTACGCCTTCAACCATTTTTTCCAGGTAAGGCATATCGCGCTCGTGCGGGTTTTTCCACGCGGCACCCATGCAAAAACGGGTCGAACCGGCGGCTTTGGCCTGACGCGCGGAGGTCAGCACCTCTTCCACTTCCATCAGACGTTCCGACTCCAGGCCGGTCTTGTAGCGCGCGCTCTGCGGGCAATATTTGCAATCTTCCGGGCAGGCACCGGTTTTGATCGACAGCAGGGTACTGACCTGCACCTGGCGCGGGTCGAAGTGCTGACGATGCACCTGCTGCGCTTTAAACATCAGTTCAAGAAAAGGTTGTTCAAACAGCGCTTGCGCCTGTGCAATTGTCCAGCGTTGAGCCATTACGTACTCCAGAAAAGGGTGTCATCCCGACAGAAAGCAGGGGTATACTTGTAAACTATATTTTTTTATTTTGGTTTACAACTCCGATGACTACCCCTGTTTTCTCCCTGGATGATGCCCGTTTTGATCGCCAGCATATCTGGCATCCCTACACCTCGATGCAGGATCCGCTGCCCTGCTACCCGGTCGTCGCCGCGCAGGGTTTTCAGCTGCAACTGGCCGATGGCCGTGAGCTGGTGGATGGCATGTCCTCGTGGTGGGCGGCGATTCATGGTTATAACCATCCGCGCCTGAACCGGGCGCTGACGGAGCAGGTCACGCAGATGTCGCACGTGATGTTTGGCGGCATTACCCATCCGGCAGCAGTGGCGCTCTGCCGTCAACTGGTGGCGATGACGCCTGAGGCGCTGGAGTGCGTTTTCCTGGCCGATTCCGGCTCGGTCGCGGTGGAAGTGTCGATGAAAATGGCGCTGCAGTACTGGCTGGGCCGGGGTGAGACGCGTCAGCAGTTTCTGACGCTCAAGCGCGGCTATCACGGCGATACCTTTGCCGCGATGTCGGTCTGTGATCCCGAGAACTCGATGCACAGCCTGTGGCGCGGTTATCTGCCTGAGCACCACTTTGCGGCGGCACCGGCCTGCGGTTTTGATGATGAATGGGATGCGCGCGACGTCGAGGATTTTGCCCGGCTGATCGAACAGCATCACAGGCAGCTGGCGGCGGTGATCCTGGAGCCGATTGTGCAGGGTGCAGGCGGGATGCGTTTCTATCATCCGCGCTATCTGCAGCAGGTCCGGGAAGCGTGTGATCGCTATGGCGTGCTGCTGATTGCGGATGAGATCGCCACGGGATTTGGCCGCACCGGTAAGCTCTTTGCCTGTGAACATGCGGGTATTACCCCGGATATTCTCTGCGTCGGAAAGGCACTGACCGGCGGCATGATGACGCTGGCGGCGACCCTGACCACCCGCGAGGTGGCTGATACCATCAGCCGCAGCGCGGCAGGCTGTTTTATGCATGGCCCGACATTTATGGGGAATCCGCTGGCCTGCGCGGTGGCGGCGGAGAGCCTGAGCATGCTGGCGGACGGTCACTGGCAGCGTCAGGTAGCCGCGATCGAACAGCAGCTGCGGGCTGAGCTGTTGCCGCTGCGCCGTTCACCGCAGGTGGCTGAGGTGCGCGTGCTGGGGGCGATTGGCGTAGTGGAAACGCACCAGGCGGTCAACATGGCGGCGCTGCAGCAATTCTTTGTTGAACAGGGTGTCTGGATCCGGCCGTTTGGCCGCCTGATCTACCTGATGCCGCCCTACATCATCACGCCCCAGGCGTTGAGTCAGCTGGTGCAGGCCATTGGCAACGCACTGGCACATTCGCAACATTTTGCCGCCTGAAGCGGGCTGACCGCTGGCACTGATGGCGCTTTTGGTTATGATGAAAGGCTATTCATCGACAGTTAAGGAGATGTGATGCGCGTTTTTAGTCAGGATTTTAATGACGGTGAGAAGATGCCAGAAAAGCATGTTTTCAACGGCATGGGTTATCAGGGCGAGAATATTTCTCCCCATCTTGCCTGGGAAGCGGCCCCGGAAGGGACCAAAAGTTTTGTGGTGACCTGCTACGATCCTGATGCGCCGACGGGTTCCGGCTGGTGGCACTGGGTCGTAGCGAATATTCCGGTCAGCACCACATCACTGCCGCAGGGTGCCGGTTCCGGCAAAGCGTCACTGCCAGCAGGCGCAATTCAGACCCGTACCGATTTTGGTCAGGCGGGCTATGGTGGCGCGGCACCGCCACAGGGCGAAACCCATCGCTACATATTCACCGTGCATGCGCTGGATGTGGAGACGATTGAGGTGGATGAAGACGCCAGTGGCGCAATGGTCGGCTTTAATGTGCATTTTCACGCACTGGCGAGCGCCTCACTGACCGTGAATTATCAGTAAGACTGACAACTGACAAACCCAAAGCTAAATGATCTGGCAGCAACGCATTAGCTTAAATAGCAGGGAACAGGGTCAGAAGAGGAAAGCGTCCCGCGCCAGGGATGGCGCGGGCCGAGCGTGCCATGGATGGCGGCTTTTGCGTCTTTCTGATCTGACCCTGTTCCCTGTGTCTGCACGATCTCATAGCTGGCAGTGGCAGACTTCGTTAACAATCTTACGCCTCTCCCGCTCAGGAGAGGCGTTTTTCAGGATGCGTTACGCCTGCAGCTGGTGAATCACCACCCACATCGGGCCCTGCCCTACCGCATAACGTCCCAGCGGCTGTAACAGCCCTTTCGGTTCGCTAATCGCATAGACTTCGATGTGATGCGATTTCTGTCCCGCCGCCACCAGAAAGCGTCCGCTGTGATCGATATTGAACCCGCGCGGCTGCGTTTCCGTCGGCTGGAACCCTTCCAGCGTCAGTTCATCGCCCAGTTCGCTGACGCTGAAAATCGCCAGCGTGCTGCTGGTGCGATCGCAGGCATAGAGGAAACGGCCATCCGGCGTCAGATGAATATCGGCTGCCCAGCGCGTGCCGCTGAAGTCAGGCGGCATCATATCCAGCGTCTGCACGCTTTCAGCTTCGCCTTCTCCGGTATTTAATGCCCAGACCTCAACCGTGCTGTCCAGCTCGTTGACGCAGTAAGCGAACTGCCCGCCCGGATGGAACTGCATATGACGCGGGCCTGCGCCCTCTACCGTTGTGACCTGCGCCTGTCTGCGCGGGGTCAGCTGACCGTCTGCGCCCAGCGCAAACAGACAGATGCGGTCCTGCTTCAGTGCTGGTACATAGAGTGTCTTGTTATCGGTATCGATATTGGCCGAGTGGCAGCCATCCAGGCCGTTGATCACCTGCAGCGGGGCCTGTGGAATGCCATCATCACCAATCGGGCTGACGCTGACGCAGGCATCATTGTAGGAACCGCAGAACAGGAAACGGCCCTCACGATCGGTGGAAATGTGGGTCGGACTGCCCGGCAGCGGTGCCTGACCGGCGTCGGTCAGGGTGCCATCGGCGGCAATCCGGAACGCCAGCACGCGAAAATTGGGACGCACACCGACATAGAGAAAATCGCGTTTCGGACTCACCACCATCGGCTGAACCTGGCCGGCGACATCGATCACCTGAAGCAACGTCAGCGCACCCTCATCATTCATCTGCCAGACGTGAATCTGCTGGCTCTCGGGACTGGCGGTGTAGACAACCTGTTTCATGCATTCTCCTTTTTTGCTGCCTGATCATATCTGTGAATCACTGTAGCGCGTTTTATTACCCTGCGCTGGAATCATTTGTGCCCTGTTTTTTGTCTCCGGACCGTGGACAGGTGTAGACTTCAGCCCCTGCAAACCTGAAAAAACGAGAGGATGAATGAGCTACCGAGTAATTGCCCTCGACCTCGACGGCACGCTGCTGACCCCAGCCAAAACGATTCTGCCGCAGTCAATTGACGCGCTGAACCAGGCCCGCCAGGCGGGTGTTCATGTCGCTATCGTGACCGGACGCCATCACTGCGCTATCCACCCTTTTTATCAGGCGCTACAACTGGATACACCCGCAATCTGCTGTAATGGCACCTATTTGTATGATTACCAGGCGAAAAAAGCACTGGCGTCCGATCCTCTCGACCCGCAGCTGGCGTTACAGGTGATTGAGAGGCTGGATCAGCAGCAGATTCACGGCTTACTCTACGTGGATGATGCCATGCTCTATCAGACGCCGACCGGTCATGTGATGCGCACCCTGAAGTGGGCCGAATCGTTGCCTGAGCATCAGCGTCCGCTGTTCCGTCAGGTGCCTGATTTAGCCCAGGCGGCACGTGACGCCGGTTCAATCTGGAAGTTTGCCCTGTCGCACGACAACATACCTGAACTGCAACAGTTCGCCACTGCGGTGGAAGCGGAGCTGGGGCTGGCCTGCGAATGGTCATGGCACGATCAGGTGGATATCGCTAAAGGCGGCAACAGCAAAGGTAAACGGCTGGCGCAGTGGGTTGAATCGCTGGGGCTGAGCATGTCTGATGTGATCGCGTTCGGGGATAACTACAACGACCTCAGCATGCTGGAAACAGCCGGACTGGGCGTGGCGATGGGCAATGCCGATGAGGCGATCAAAGCGCGGGCGAAAAGGGTGATCGGCACCAATCTTGAACCCGGCATTGCCGACACCCTGCGTCAGTACGTGTTGTAATCAGGGCGTTACCGAAACACTTTTAATCTGGGCATAGAGCCACTGTTCGGGCCGGATACCCAGTTCGTCCCGCGCCCACGGCGTAATGCGCGCCCAGAGTTCGCTGATGCCGATACGCAGCTTCACCTCCACCTGGTCCCCGACCTCCAGCAGCTCGACTACCTGTGCCGGTAAAATGTTGCGGATGGAGGTGTGCTGTGGCGGTTGCAGCGCCAGCGAGACATCTGATGAGGCAATGCGAATACGCAGCGGCGTTTTCACTGGCTGATTCACCCGGCTGACCCAGATGTGCTGATCGCCCAGCGACAGCGCGGTCATCGGATAGTCAGGATGCTGCTCCAGCACCTGCACCCGCAGCACGCTGCTCAGGTCGCTCACTGGCAGCCATGGCCGCATCGCGCTGCTGCTCCAGACCCGCTCCAGCGGACCAAAGGCTTTGACCCGCCCTTCATCCAGCACCAGCACGTTATCAGCCAGATGCAGAATCTCATCCAGACTGTGCGAAACAAAGAGCATTGGAATATCGACCTGCTTCGCCAGTTTTTGCAGATACGGCATCAGCTCACGTTTGCGCGGCAGATCCAGCGACGCCAGCGGTTCATCCAGCAGCAGCATATCCGGTGCGGTCAGCAGTGCCCGGCCAATTGCGACCCGCTGCTTTTCACCGCCCGACAGCGACAGCGGAAAGCGCGACAGCAGCGCCTCCAGCCCCAGCAGCGAGACCAGGCTGTCGAACTGCGCTTTCATTGACGTCGCCATACCATATTGCAGGTTGCCCCGGACCCGATAATGCGGGAACAGCCGCGCATCCTGAAACACATAGCCAATGCGGCGTTTTTCCGGCGGCAGCGCAATCTTCTGCTCCGCATCAAACAGCAGGCGATCGTTAAGCTCAATTCGCCCGCGCTGCGGCTGAGTCAGTCCGCTGATAGCGTTGATCAGTGAGGTTTTACCGGCACCGGAGACACCAAAAATGGCGGTGATGCCTTTGGCCGGGATCTGCAGGTTGACCTCCAGCTGGTGATCGCCCTGCTGCTGCATAAAGTTGAGTGATAGCATCAGCTTCCCATCCGCTTACGGCTTGCCCGTGCCAGCCATTCCGACGCCAGTAGTGAACCCAGTGCCAGCACGATAGCGATCACACAGAGCCGCGCCGCCGCACCCTCTGCACCGGGCGTTTCAATCAGGGTAAACATCGCCAGCGGAAGCGTGCGCGTTTCACCGGGAATATTGGACACAAAGGTAATGGTGGCACCGAATTCGCCCAGCGACCGGGCAAACGCCAGCACCGTTCCGGCGATGACACCCGGCAACGTCAGCGGCAGTGTGATGGTGAAAAAGACCCGCCAGCGTCCGGCACCCAGCGTGCGCGCTGCCTGCTCCAGTCGGCTATCCACCGCTTCCAGCGCCAGCCGGATGGCGCGTACCATCAAGGGAAACGCGATAACGGCAGAAGCCAGCGCTGCACCGCGCCAGCTGAACGCAAAGCTGAAACCGAACCAGTCAAACAGCTTTGCACCAATGATGCCGCGTCGCCCCAGGCTAACCAGCAGCAGATACCCCACCACCACCGGCGGCAGCACCAGTGGCAGATGGATCAGGCTGTCGAGCAGCGCTTTGCCGGGAAAACGGCAGCGCACCAGAATCCAGGCCATCAGAATGCCAAACGGCAGACTGCCCAGCACGGCTATGCCAGAGACTTTAAGGCTAAGCAGCACTGCCTGCCATTCGGGATCGCTGAGTATCATTTCGTCGGTGTGAATCCGTAATGTTTGAAAATCGCCGCCGCCTGCGGCCCTTTCAGGTAATCATAAAAGGTTTTAACGGTAGCCGTGTCGTGATCGTTTACGATCGCCATCGGATATTCCACCGGTTTGTGGCTGTCTGCCGGAAAATGCGCGACCACCTGCACTTTGTCGCTGGCGACCGCGTCGGATCCGTAGACAATGCCATACGGAGTTTCGTTACGCTCGACCAGCGCCAGTGCTGCCCGCACATTATTAGCGGGCGCTAACGCGGGTGCAACGCCGTCCCAGGCTCCCAGCTTTTGCAACGCCTCTTTAGCATAGATACCCGCCGGAACGTGGTCCGGATCGCCAACCGCCAGACGTTCGCCGTGCAGCAATGTTTTCCAGTCGGTCTGCGGATCCAGCGTCACTGCTTTAGCTGCGGCACTTCGTGGCGCAATCAGTACCAGGTCGTTGCCCAGCAGGGTGTAGCGGGTGCGGGTTATCACGCTTTTCTTCGCCACCGCATCATCCATCCACTGCTGATCGGCAGAGATAAACAGGTCGGCAGGCGCACCCTGTTCAAGCTGACGCGCCAGCGCGGAGGATGAGGCGAACGAAGAGACGACTGTCACGCCCTTTTCCTTCTGATACTGACTGGCAATATCCTGCATCGCATTGGTCAGCGAAGCCGCGGCAAACACAGTAATGTTATCGGCGGCCACTGCCTGTCCGGCCAGCGATACGGTGACCAGCGCCGCGACGCCCCAGCGGGTGTAATTTGATGACATGATTCTCTCCGGCTATTCGTTGTGTAGCGAATAATATAACGCAATATCAGGGAGGTTCAGTAAATTATCGGCAGGAGACAGAGAAGGTTGAATCGATGCGGGACAAAAATGACGACGCCCGCCAGGATGGCGGGCGTAACGGAAATTAATTATGGGAACGGGCTGAAGATTTTTCGCGATGACCCACTTTAGAGAAGATATTAAACACTTCACCCAGGCCATAAATCATGCCCAGCATCAGCGCCATTACCACAGGGACCATCAGTACGGCCACGGCGAGGCTTTTCAGTAATTCCAGCATGGAGGGTCTCACTCTGCAAACAAAAAAGTGATTGTAACGGGTCAGCAAAATTTTGCGCAGCCCTTTTCGTGCTTTTACTTTGGACATAAAACGCCGCTATCATCGGCCTTCGCCTTAACCCTTTGCCGGAGCTGTCATGGAAGCCGAACTGTCCCTTCATATCCGTTTACAACAGAAACTGTTTGCCGATCCACGACGTATTGAGCTGCTGAAACGCGTCCAGCAGACCGGATCGATCAGTCAGGGGGCAAAGCTGGCTGGCATCAGTTACAAAAGTGCCTGGGATGCGATCAATGAGATGAACCAGATGGCGGATGAAACGCTGGTGGCGCGGGCAACCGGCGGTAAAGGCGGCGGCGGTGCCACGCTGACCCGCTACGGTGAACGCCTGATTCAGCTTTTTCATTTGATGGAGCAGATCCAGCAGAAAGCCTTTGATGCGCTGCAGCAGGATACGCTGCCGCTCGACAGCCTGCTGGCGGCCATCGCTCGCTTCTCACTGCAGACCAGCGCCCGCAACCAGCTGTTCGGCACCGTGGTCAGCAACGATGCGCAGCAGGTGGTTCAGCATCTGTTGATTCAGCTGGCTGATGGCGTCACGCAGCTCAATGTTGCGCTGACCCAGCGCAGTGCCGATCGTCTGCAGCTGGCGGCAGGTAAAGAGGTGCTGGTGCTGATCAAAGCACCGTGGATCCGCATCAGTCGTGACGCCGCAGAGGGAGACAATCAGCTGACCGCCACCGTCACTGCCATCGAACCGGGTGAGCAAATGAGTGAGGTGCTGATGCAGCTCGCCAGCGGCGAAACCCTGTGTGCCACTCTGAGTAATGCACAGTTACAGCAGCTGAAGCTGCAGCCCGATGATGCGGTGATAGCCAGTTTCAATGCAGAGAACGCTATCGTCGCTACCCTGCTCTAGCGGTTGAGTTGACTTCATTGCGGGCAATGGTTACAACTCAGTGACTCGATGCAAAAAATGGAACAGATCATGGCTTCATTGCATATTTTGCAAGGCACGTTTCATCTTAGTGATACCCGGATACTGAGTCTGAATCAGGTGGAACTGCAGCGCGGCGAAAGCTGGGCCTTTGTCGGTGCCAACGGCAGCGGTAAATCATCACTGGCGCGCGCGCTCTCCGGTGAACTGCCGCCGCTGGCCGGTTCGGTCAGCAGCGATTTCGCCAGGCCGGTCCGGCTGTCACTGGAACAGTTACAGACGCTGGTGGCGCAGGAGTGGCAGCGCAATAACACCGACATGCTCAGTGAAGGTGAAGAGGATACGGGACTGACCGTGGCAGAGGTGATTCAGGCCGAGGTGAAGCAGCCGGAACGTTGCGAACAACTGGCTCAGCAGTTTGGTATCGAACCGCTGTTGTCACGCCGCTTCAAATATCTCTCTACCGGCGAAACCCGCAAAACCCTGCTTTGTCAGGCCCTGATGAACCAGCCAGATTTGCTGATCTTAGATGAGCCTTTTGATGGACTGGATGTGGCGTCGCGCGCCAGCCTGACCGACACGCTACGCAATCTGCAGCATCCGGCGTTTACGCTGGTGCTGGTACTTAATCGCTTTGACGACATTCCCGATTTCGTTCAGCAGGTGGGTGTGCTGGCGGAATGCACGCTCACTCACAGTGGCCCACGCCAGACGATTTTAACGGAAGCGCTGGTGGCACAGCTGGCACACAGTGAACAGCTGATGGGAATGGCGCTACCGGAAGCAGATGCGCCGGATCAGCTGCCTTCGCTGGCAGATGATGCTCCGCGCGTTATCCTGCGCAACGGCACCGTCTCCTACAACGATCGACCGGTCATTCAGGGGCTGAACTGGCAGGTTAACGCAGGCGAGCACTGGCAGATTACCGGCCCGAACGGTGCCGGAAAATCGACGCTGCTGAGTCTGGTAACCGGCGATCATCCCCAGGGCTACAGCAATGATCTCACCCTCTTTGGCCGTCGTCGCGGCAGTGGCGAAACCATCTGGGATATCAAACAGCATATTGGCTATGTCAGCAGCAGTCTGCATCTCGATTATCGCGTCAGCACTAATGTGCGGACGGTCATCCTGTCGGGCTTCTTCGACTCCATCGGTCTCTATCAGGCGGCATCCGATCGGCAGAAAGCGCTGGCACAACAGTGGCTGACACTGCTCGGAATGGATAACCGGCTGGGCGATGCGCCGTTCCATTCACTCTCCTGGGGACAGCAGCGGCTGGTGCTGATTGCCCGCGCGCTGGTTAAGCATCCGACGCTGCTGATTCTGGATGAGCCACTTCAGGGACTCGACCCGATTAACCGTCAGCTGGTAAGGCGCTTCGTCGATGTGCTGATTGGCGAAGGTCGCACGCAGCTGCTGTTTGTTTCCCATCATGCCGAAGATGCGCCTGCCTGCATCACACATCGTCTGAGCTTTGTTCCCGATAAGGGTGGCTACGCTTTTCAGCAGGATACGCTGCGCTAACGCGTTAATAACGCCCCCTCAACGCCGCTCTCGCGGCGTTTTAAAGCACACCTGTGTAATCGCTACCATTCAGACCCGCCTTTTACCCCATATTACTGCACACAATGCCACGAAATAAGAATATTCAGCTTGTGTAAACGATACCATTTATCCAGACTTGATCACGCTTTCGCGCGCGCTGATGTGCTACTTTTTACCGATGCCTCTCTGGCTTTGACGCTTACCAGGATCTCACATGGAAAAATTCAACCCGGTCGATCACCCGCATCGCCGTTACAATCCACTGATTGATCAATGGATTTTAGTCTCACCTCATCGGGCCAAACGTCCGTGGCAGGGCGCGCAGGAAACGCCAGCGGTTAATACCTTGCCGTCGCACGATCCGGACTGCTTCCTGTGTGCCGGTAATACCCGCATTACCGGTGACAAAAACCCGGACTATTCTGGCACGTACGTCTTTACCAATGACTTTGCTGCGCTGATGACCGACACACCTGACGCGCCTGAAAGCGACGATATCCTGATGCGCTGTGAAAGCGCACGCGGCACCAGTCGGGTCATCTGCTTCTCGCCCGATCACAGCAAAACCCTGCCGGAGATGTCACTGAGCGCGCTGGAAGAGGTGGTGCGCACCTGGCAGGCGCAGACCGCCGATCTGGGTCAGCACTATCCGTGGGTGCAGGTGTTTGAAAACAAAGGCGCGGCGATGGGCTGCTCTAATCCGCATCCGCATGGTCAGATCTGGGCCAACAGCTTCCTGCCGAATGAAGCGCAGCGCGAAGATGATCATCAGCGCGACTATTTCGCTAAACATGGCTCGCCGATGCTGGTCGATTATCTGGCACGTGAGCAGAAGGATGGCAGCCGCACCGTGGTGGAAACCGAACACTGGCTGGCCGTCGTGCCGTGGTGGGCTGCCTGGCCGTTTGAAACTCTGCTGCTGCCAAAAGCGCACGTCAAACAGCTGACCGATCTCAGTGAAGCGCAGAGTGCCGATCTGGCAAAAGCCATTAAGCTGCTGACCAGCCGCTACGACAACCTGTTCCAGTGCTCCTTCCCCTACTCCATGGGCTGGCACGGCGCGCCGTTTAACGGCGAAACCAACGATCACTGGCAGCTGCATGCGCACTTCTATCCGCCGCTGCTGCGCTCAGCAACAGTGCGTAAATTTATGGTTGGCTATGAAATGCTGGCCGAAACCCAACGCGATTTAACGGCGGAACAGGCGGCGGAACGTCTGCGTTCTGTCAGCGACGTTCACTTCCGTGAGGCACAACAATGAGCTTAAAAACCATCACGCAGCAGCTTTTCTCAGACACCTTCGGCTACGCCGCCACGCATACCATTCAGGCACCGGGCCGCGTTAACCTGATTGGCGAGCACACCGACTATAACGACGGCTTTGTGCTGCCCTGCGCCATCGATTACCAGACGGTCATCGCCTGCGCCCGCCGTGACGATCGCCAGATTCGCGTGGTCGCTGCCGATTATGAGAATGCGCAGGACACCTTCTCGCTGGACGAAGAGATTGTCAGCGTGCAGGAACCGATGTGGGCCAACTATGTGCGCGGCGTGGTGAAACATCTGCAGCAGCGACATGCCGATTTCGGTGGCATTGATATGGTAATCAGCGGCAACGTGCCACAGGGCGCAGGGCTGAGCTCATCCGCCTCGCTGGAAGTCGCGGTCGGCACCGTGGTGCAGCAGCTCTATAACCTGCCGCTGGATGGCGCGGCTATCGCGGTGAATGGTCAGGAAGCGGAGAACCAGTTCGTTGGCTGTAACTGCGGCATCATGGACCAGCTGATCTCCGCACTGGGCCAGAAAGATCACGCGATGCTGCTCGACTGTCGCACGCTGGGCACCCGTCCGGTGTCGATGCCGGAAGATATCGCGGTGGTGATCATCAACTCCAACTTCCGCCGCACCCTGGTCGGCAGCGAATACAACACCCGTCGCGAGCAGTGTGAAGCGGGCGCGCGTTTCTTCAATAAGAAGGCGCTGCGTGATGTTGAACTGGCGGAGTTTGAAGCGGCCCAGGCGCAGCTCGACCCACAGGTAGCAAAACGCGTGCGTCACGTTCTGACCGAGAACGCCCGCACGCTGGAAGCGGCCGATGCGCTGAGCCGGGGCGACCTCTCCCGTATGGGCCAGCTGATGGCTGAATCGCACGCCTCCATGCGTGACGATTTCGAGATCACCGTGCCGCCGATCGATACGCTGGTTGAGATCGTGAAAGCGCAGATTGGTGAACGCGGCGGCGTGCGCATGACCGGCGGCGGCTTTGGTGGCTGCATCGTGGCACTCATGCCACTGGATCTCGTCGATCAGGTGAAAGCCGCCGTAGCAGAGCAGTATGAAGCCGCGACTGGCATCAAAGAGACCTTCTACGTCTGTAAAGCCTCTGAAGGAGCGGGCCAATGCTGAATGACGTCAATTCCCATGCGCCCGACGGTCAGCCGTGGCGCATAACGGTGCTGCGCAATGCCAACGGCATGCTGGCAACCTTTATGGACTGGGGCGCAACCTGGCTTTCTGCCCGCGTCCCGATGCAGGATGGCAGCGTGCGTGAAGCACTGCTCGGCTGCACCACGCCCTCTGACTATCTGCATCAGGATGCCTATCTGGGTGCTACGGTGGGCCGTTACGCCAACCGTATCGCCGGGGCAAAACTTAATAAACTGAACCGTCAGCTGGTGCCAAACCAGGGTGCCCATCAGCTGCATGGCGGGCCGGAAGGCTTTGATAAACGCCGCTGGCAGATTGTCAGCCAGTCTGACAGCGAAGTGCACTACCGCATTGATTCGCCGGATGGCGACCAGGGCTATCCGGGCAATCTGATTGCCGACGTGCGCTATCAGCTGGATGACCAGAACTGCCTGAGCATCCGCTACGAAGCGCGCTGCGATCAGCCCTGCCCGGTCAATCTGACTAACCATGCCTACTTTAATCTTGATGCGCATCATGGCGACGCCCGCCAGCATCGCTTACAACTGCACGCCGACCACTATCTGCCGGTCGACAGCGAAGGTATTCCGAATGCGCCGCTGAAAGCCGTTGCCGATACCAGCTTTGATTTCCGCAACGCCAAAGTCGTGGCGCAGGATTTCCTGGCAGACGATGACCAGCGCGCGGTGAAGGGCTATGACCATGCGTTTCTGCTCAACTGCGCAGGCGATGATAGTCAGCCTGCGGCAGAACTCTGGTCGCAGGATGGCAGATTACAGCTCAGCGTGACCACCTCGGCACCGGCACTGCAGTTCTACACCGGCAACTACCTGGCCGGCACGCGTGCCCGTGAGCAGGCGAGCTATACTGCATTCCAGGGCATTGCGCTGGAGAGTGAATTTTTACCGGATTCGCCGAATCATGCTGAGTGGCCTCAGCCGGATTGCTGGCTGCAGCCGGGAGATCGCTGGGAATCGGTGACGCGGTATCGCTTCACGCCACGCTGAGCCTCCGGCTGAAAAACGCGCAGTGCGTCACACACAGGCTTACGCGCTGCCCGCTTTTCCGTTATGGTATGGCGCAATCAGCTCGTGTATCAGGCGGGCAGCAGCAGGTTTCCAATCTCACAGAAACATCACAGTATTAAGGAGTTAAGCTATGGCTGTAACTAAGCTGGTTCTGGTGCGACACGGCGAAAGCCAGTGGAACAACGAAAACCGCTTTACCGGTTGGTATGATGTTGACCTTTCTGAGAAAGGTCGTGGCGAAGCCAAATCAGCAGGTCAGCTGCTGAAGAAAGAAGGCTTTGTTTTTGATTTCGCTTACACCTCCGTACTGAAGCGTGCGATTCACACGCTGTGGAATGTGCTGGATGAGCTGGATCAGGCCTGGCTGCCGGTTGAGAAAACCTGGCGACTGAACGAGCGTCACTACGGTGCGCTGCAGGGTCTGGACAAAGCGGAAACGGCCGCTAAATATGGCGACGAGCAGGTTAAGCAGTGGCGTCGCGGCTTTGCCGTTACCCCGCCAGAGCTGGATCGTTCAGATGAGCGCTTCCCGGGCCATGACCCGCGTTACGCGAAACTGACCCCGGAGCAGCTGCCAACGACCGAAAGCCTGGCGCTGACCATCGACCGCGTCATCCCTTACTGGAACGACACCATTCTGCCGCGCATCAAAAGCGGTGAGAAAGTGATTATTGCCGCACACGGCAACTCACTGCGTGCGCTGGTGAAATATCTGGATAACCTGAGCGAAGATGAAATCCTCGAGCTGAATATCCCTACCGGCGTTCCGCTGGTGTATGAGTTCGATGAAAACTTCAAACCGCTGAAACGCTACTACCTGGGCGACCAGGACGAGATTGCTGCGAAAGCCGCAGCCGTTGCGAATCAGGGTAAAGCGAAGTAATTTCTCGCTGACAAGGCAAAAAGGCCAGACGAAAGTCTGGCCTTTTTTATTGGGCTGCGCCCGGCAATGCTGTGTGTCATCTTTAACTGCCAGACTCAAGCTGCTTACAACGTCAAATCACGATAAATTTTACAGCAATAAATTAGCTTAGTGAGCAGGGAACACGGTCAGAGGAGGAAAGCGTCCCGCGCCATGGATGGCGGTTTTCGCGTCTTTCCGATCTGACCGTGTTCCCTGTGCAGAGGCACAATCCTCTAAGCGAATCTGTCCAGACTTTATTAAAAGTCTGGACAGGCCAATCAACCGCGGCGCTGTTTAACCGCTGCCGCCAGCTGACGCAGCACCCTGTCGGTATCTTCCCAGCCGATACAGGCGTCGGTGACGCTTTTGCCATAGACCAGCGGCTCGCCGCTCTCCAGACTCTGGTTGCCTTCCACCAGATGACTCTCAATCATCACACCCACAATTGCCTGCTCACCGCTGATCAGCTGCTGTGAAACATCGTCTGCCACCACCATCTGACGCTGGAACTGCTTGCTGCTGTTGGCATGGCTGAAGTCGATCATCACCTGCTGTGGCAGACCCGCTTTTGCCAGACCTGCTTTAACCTCAGCAACATGCTGAGCGCTGTAGTTCGGCTCTTTGCCGCCGCGCAGGATGATATGGCAGTCACCGTTTCCGCTGGTTTCAACAATGGCGGAGTGACCATACTTTGTCACTGACAGGAAACAGTGCGGCGATCCCGCTGCGTTAATCGCATCAATCGCGACTTTGATAGTGCCATCGGTGCCGTTTTTAAAGCCTACCGGGCAGGAGAGACCGGATGCCAGCTCGCGGTGTACCTGAGATTCCGTGGTGCGCGCACCAATCGCGCCCCAGCTCATCAGGTCAGCCACATACTGCGGGGTAATCATATCCAGAAACTCGCCCGCTGCCGGTAAGCCGCTGTCGTTGATCTCCAGCAGCAGCTTACGCGCCAGACGCAGACCGTCGTTAAGCTGGTAGCTGTTATCCATGTAGGGGTCATTAATCAGCCCTTTCCAGCCCACCGTCGTGCGCGGCTTTTCAAAATAGACCCGCATGACCACTTCCAGCTCGCCTTTCAACTCATCACGCAGTGCCAGCAGGCGGGTTGCATACTCTTTCGCCGCTTCAGTGTCATGAATTGAGCAGGGTCCAATCACCACCAGCAGACGATCGTCCTTGCCCTGCAGGATCTGATGAATCGCCTGACGGGCCTGTGAAACGGTCTGTGCAGCACGATCGGTCGCCGGGAATTTTTCGAGCAGCGCAACAGGCGGTAACAGCTCTTTAATCTCTTTGATGCGTAAATCATCGTTCTGGTAATTCATACTGATTCCATATTATTTCTTGCCCGGCGCCCGCCGGACACATCCTGCCCAATGTAGCCCGAAGCGCCAGGGGTGTAAATTCCTGCTGCGGGTTAAATGTGCGGGTCATATTTGCATTAATCAGGTTAGCGACTAGACTTTTTAATGGTAAGCACTGAGGAACGTCCCGCTTACCTTATTTAATTACCCTGTTTAAGCCAACTGGCGAATTTTATTTCGTCAGGGGTTTTATTACCCGAAATTGCACCTCTGGGCTTAAAGCCTCTTCATTAATTAACGGGAGCATAATGATGAAAAAGTTTGCCTTAATCTTTTTGACAGCAGCAATGACACTGAGCAGCGGCGCGGTACTGGCTGCAGATAGCAGCAGCAATAACGGTACAGCAAACCAGGCGGCCAGTGCAGGTGCAGCAGCAGGTGGCGCGAAAGAGAATCTGCCACCCAATAATGTCGATAACAGCAAAATTAATAACACTGGCACCAACACGAATCCTGCAACGTCTGGCAGCACTACCAGCACTGGTAATATGTCTGCTAATGAAATTGACCAGAACAGCCAGTGTAAAGATGGCAAATGTCCGAACGTGAATAAAAAAGTTCAAACCAAAGTGGGCGGCGGTGACGTAAACACGAAAACCGACGGCACTTCACAGTAATTCTGTTTAGCCTGGAGAGCTACGGCTCTCCGGGTTTTTCTCCCCTCAGCCCCACTCTTCCGCTATGCTAATCCTGTGAAATTTACAGGAAATCCTTCATGGCCGTTTTGCTTTTGATTGACGATCATCCGCTGGTTGAAGTGGCACTGGAAGCTGCCCTGAGCCAGTCACCCATACCCATTAAACTCCTCTCTGCCAGCAGTGAAAAAGCCGCTCGCCCCTTACTTCAGGAGCAACCGGACATTATCGTGCTGGATATCGGCCTGCCGGACAGTGATGGGCTGGAGTTTCTTCGTCGTCTGAAGATCCATCGGCCTGATTGCCCGGTGCTCATCTACTCTGCACAGCAGACCCGCCACTATGTGCGTCGTGCTCAGGCGCTGGGTGCGGCCGGTTACGTGGTAAAGAGTCAGCGTATGACGCAATTACTCAGCGCCATCCTGGCGGTGCTGGGCGGTCAGACGGCTTTTCCGGTGATGGATGATGAGCCTGAGCTACCGCTGACCCAGAAGGAGCGTCAGATTCTGGCACTGCTGGCCAGTGGGTTATCCAATCTGCAAATCGCGGCTCAGTTGCACATCAGTAACAAAACGGTCAGTACCCATAAAAAGAATATTCTGGAAAAAACCGGTGCCCGCTCAGTGGTGGAACTGGCTGACCTGTGGAAAGCCCAGCAGTGAGAGTTATTCTGCTGATCCTGCTGTTCTGGTGCGGCACCGGCCTGGCTGAGGTGCGTCCGGTGAGCAGCGTGAATCTGCCGATGATGCTGCCGGTGACGCACGCGGAAACGATGCAGGGCAGGATCCTGCGCGTCGGCCTGCTGGAAGAGAACCACGCGCCCTGGGCAATGCGCATCGGCAATGACCTCTATGGCATTAATGCCGACTATCTTTCCGCGCTGCGACAGCTGACCGGCGCGCAGTTCACGCTTAACCTCTACAGCGATCAGCCGCATCTGATGCAGGCGCTGACCAGCGGCCAGATCGATTTTGCGCTGGGCATGTGGAGTGCCCCGCTGCCACCCGGCACCCTGAGCAGCGAAAACTGGTTCAGCAGTCCGCTGCGGGTTTACCGCAATCAGCAAAACCAGCGTGCCGTGATGTTTAACAGCCAGAATGCCTCGCTTGCGATCAGTGACAGCACCCTGGCACAGCTGCCATCTGCGCTGGCTGCCCGTCACAACTGGCAACGCTACAGCAGCGATCTGCAGGCGCTCTATACCCTGCTTAATCAGCAGAATGACTATGTAGTGGCGGATGAAACCAGCGCCGGTTTTCTGCTGAGCCAGCTGCAACAGGGCCAGATTTATCAGATCGCCTCCCACATTGAGGCCGGCCAGCTTAACCTGCGCGCGGTGGCGCGCGATCCCCAGCTTATCAGCTGGATAAATCAGAGCCTGCGTCAGCTGCCTGCAGAACTGATGAACACGCTACAGGCGCGCTGGAGCAGCAGCCTGCCGCGCTATCAGGACACCCAGACTCTGATGCTCAGCCCCGCTGAGCGCGCCTGGATAGCCGATCATCCGCGTATTACCTATACCGCCGAACCAGACAACTACCCCTGGAGTTATCGCGATGCCAGCGGAACGGCCCGAGGCTATGGCGTGGATTTGCTGAAAGCGATTGCGCAGAGCACCGGATTAGAGTTTGAGCCGGTGTGGGTCAGTAATCCCCGCCAGGCCAGCACGTTGATTCAGCAAAAGCAGGCAATGCTGCAGCTGATGCAGCCGCTGAATGGCGATGCGATGCAGAGCACATCGCTACCGGTGTGGCGCGCGCTGTGGGGCATCTACAGCGTCCAGTCCGATACGCTGGCGCACTGGCGCGACCTGCGCGGCAAGCGGATCGGCGTGTTGCAGGATGACCTGGCGCTGCGTCTGCTGCCTGCGGATCTGCAGCCACAGCCGTTTGCCGATCGTAATAGCCTCTATGACGCGCTGGCAAAGGGGCAGATCGACGTGCTGGTCGATAACGTGCTCTCCGCCCGCTGGCGCATCGCCAGCCGGGATGATGCCCGCGTTCACCTCGCCTTTGCCGCCAGCGACATCGCCTGGCCGATTGCGCTGGGCGTCACGCCGGACCAGCCGGTGCTGCTTACTCTGCTGGATCGCGCGCTGCAGCAGATTCCGGCTGATACCCAAAGTCAGATGCGCGATAGCTGGTCAACGCCGCCACAGCCCGGCAGCGTGATGGTGATGCGTTCGCTGCCGATGATGGTGCTGGCAGTAGCGGGTGCAGCCATTGTGCTGCTGCTGTTACTGCTGGCGCGCCGCTACTGGCAGCAGCGCAGGGAGCGTCAGCAGCGCGAGCAGGCGGAACATGCCAATGCGATGAAGAGCCAGTTTCTGGCGACCGTCAGTCATGAGCTGCGTACCCCAATGCAGGCGATCCTGGGTCTGCTGGAACTGGAGAAGCAGCAGCACAGTAGCCAGAATCTTTCGCTGCTGCACAGCAGCGCACAATCGCTGCTGACTCTGCTGAATGACCTGCAGGATCATGCACGCATCGAGAGCAACAGTTTTACCCTGGCACCCCGTCCGCTGGCGCTGGCGCAGTGGCTCGACCAACAGCAGCATTTTTATCATCCGTTGATGCGCGCTGACGGCCCGCGTCTGATCGTCGAGGCGCTGACGCCGCTGCCTGACACCGTATTAATTGATGCCGACCGCCTGCAGCAGGTGGTCAACAACCTGATGACCAATGCGCTGAAATTTACCCGCCACGGCGCGATTCGTCTGACCCTTGCCGCAGAGCAGCAGCTGGTTCTGACGGTGAGTGACAGCGGCAGCGGGATTCCGCCGGAGGAACAGCAGAAGCTGTTTGACCCCTGGTATCAGGCACCGTCCGGAAAATCTGTTTCCGTGCAGGGCAGCGGGCTGGGGCTGTTTATCTGCCGGGAAATGGTGCTGCGGATGGGCGGCGACATCCGGCTCGCCTCTGAATCGGGTCACGGTACTCAGGTCACCGTGACGCTGCCGCTGCAAATCTGCGCGCCGGTAAGCCACGCAGACGACACGCCCCTGCCCGGCTTTCCACAGCTCAGGGTGGCGATTGTCGATGACCATCCAGCCAATCTGCTGGTGATGCAGCAGCAGCTGGCGCGCTTTGCGATTCAGGCTGACATCTTCGAACAGGGACGCGCACTGCTGCAGGCCGACGCAAAGCAGCCTTATGATCTATTGTTTATCGACCAGATGATGCCGCGCCCTGACGGTACGCTGCTATTGCGGATATTGCGTCGGCGTGATCGCCAGCGCAGACGTCAGGCGATGCGGGTGCTCTGCTCGGCTGACGCGCAGCTGCTGTCGCAGTCGCCTGAGGCGGGCGAGCGTGTGCTGATTAAACCGGTGCAGTTAGCCGATCTCAGCGCAGTGCTGGGAGAGTGGCAGCAGGCGTGGCAGGACGATTCGCTGGCGACACTGGATGACAACCTGTGGCAGCAGGCGTGGCAGGACGATCCGCTGGCGACACTGGATGACAACCTGTGGCAGCTGGCGCAGCAGAATGACAAATTCCTCAGCCGTCTGAGCCAGACGTTGCACAGTACGGTGAAACAGGACCTGGCTGTGATGCGTGAGGCACACGAACGCGCAGACTGGACGCAGGTCGCCGAAGCAGCACACCGGATGAAAGGAAGCTGCCTGCTGGCAGGGCTGGAGCATGGCGCGCAGCTCAGCCAGCAGCTGACGGAGCAGGTTAAACAGCATCAGGACACGTCTGAGACGTGGCAATTACTGATATTATTCGTAAACAGGTTACTGAAAAAACTGGAATCTTATGGCACATACCCACACTCATAGCGGGCAGGATAGTAATCGCACGCGTCTGGCGGCCGCCTTCGGGGTGACCGTCGTCTTCATGGTTGCTGAAGTGATTGGCGGCTGGCTCTCAGGTTCACTGGCGCTGCTGGCGGACGCCGGACATATGCTGACCGACGCCGCCGCGCTGCTGATGGCCTTGCTGGCGGTCCATTTCTCACGCCGTAAACCTAATGCACGCCACACCTTTGGCCTGCTGCGTCTGACCACGGTAGCGGCTTTTGTTAACGCAATTGCGCTGCTGGGCATTACCGCGCTGATCGTCTGGGAGGCGGTACGCCGCTTTGCCGACCCGCAGCCGGTGACCGGCGGGCTGATGCTGGGGATCGCGATTGGCGGCCTGCTGGCCAATATTCTGTCGTTCTGGCTGCTGCATCACGGTAGCGGAGAAAAGAACCTCAACGTGCGGGCTGCCGCGCTGCATGTCCTGGGTGATCTGCTGGGTTCGGTGGGCGCGATCATAGCGGCGGTAATTATTCTGCTGACCGGCTGGACGCCTATCGACCCGATTCTGTCACTGCTGGTCTCCCTGCTGGTGCTACGCAGCGCCTGGGCGCTGCTGCGTGAGAGTCTGCAGGAGTTACTGGAAGGGGCACCGCATTCGCTGGATGTGAACCGGCTGATTCGGGATCTGACGCTGAACATCGCCGAAGTGCGCAATGTTCACCATGTGCATTTGTGGCAGGTCGGTGAAAAGCCGCTGCTCACCCTGCATGCGCAGGTGATCCCGCCTTACGATCACGATGCGCTGCTGTATCGTATTCACGACTACCTGCGCCAGAACTACCAGATTGCGCATGCGACGGTGCAGATGGAGTATCAGCCCTGTGCCGGTGCTGAGTGTGAACTCGGCTTAAGCAGCGCGGCTGCCTCCGGCCATGATCACAGTCATTCTCACGACCATGATCATGAACCAGCTCACGCTAAAGGCGAAGCGCACACTCACTGAGCCGACAGCGCGCGGGAACCCTGTTGCCGCGCGCTGTGGATCCACATACGCGATCCGTTCAGCGCAATCAGCGTCAGAATCACATACTCCAGCGACATCGCATACACGCCCTGACGGGCGAAAATCATCACGCTAATCACGTTGATGATGACCCACAGCAGCCAGTTCTCAACATATTTGCGCGTCATCAGCACCATCGCCGCAATCGACAACACCATCAGGCAGGAATCCCAGAACGGGAAGGCATCCGGCTGCAACGCGGGCATCGCTACCGACAGGCCAGGAGCGTTCATCAGCGTCACCGCTGTACGGGTTAACAGCGCAAACACCGGATCGATATAAAGGGTCATCAGCGCAATGGCGATCACACAACCCGCCGCCCAGGCCAGCGCTTTGGGCAGTGGCAGCCAGCGGATTTTCAGCTCGGCCTGATGATCGGGGGTCTGACGGCTCCAGGCGTACCAGCCATAGATATTGGCGGCAAAGAAGAAGAGCTGCAGCAGGAGGCTGGCATAGAGCTGGATCTGAAAGAAGATCACCGCAAACAGCGTAACGTTGATCAGACCGAACGGATAGTTGATGATTTTTTCCAGGCTGGCAAACCAGATACAGAGTAAGCCCGCCAGCGTGCCGATGGCTTCAATCCATGAGAGATCGTAGCCCCCGGCACCCAGAGGAATGTGAACCAGAATATTATGTGTGCTGAAGAAGTCCATGCTGAGCACCTGTCCGGGAACGCTTAGGCGTTGCCCTTCACGTTGAGTTTAAGTTCTGCTGCAAAGGATAGCATGCGATTAAGCGGCAGTAACGCCGCCTCACGCAGCGTCTCATCCACCTGAATCTCATGTTCCGCGCCGCCCGTCTCCAGCGCCTCTGCGATGGCTTTGAGGCCGTTCATCGCCATCCATGGACAGTGAGCACAACTGCGGCAGGTTGCGCCCTCACCCGCGGTCGGCGCTTCCAGCAGCGCTTTATCCGGTACTGCCTGCTGCATCTTGTAGAAGATGCCGCGATCGGTCGCCACAATCATCTGCGGATGTGGCAGGGATTTCGCCGCCTGAATCAGCTGGCTGGTCGAGCCAACGGCGTCCGCCAGATCGACAATCGCCTGCGGCGACTCCGGGTGCACCAGCACCGCCGCGTCGGGATAGAGTGCTTTCATACGCTGCAGCGCCTGGGTTTTAAACTCGTCATGCACAATGCATGCGCCCTGCCAGCAGAGCACATCCGCGCCCGATTTCTGGGTGACGTAGCGGCCAAGATGACGATCGGGTGCCCAGATGATCTTTTCGCCCAGGCTGTCGAGGTGTTCAATCAGCTCAACCGCAATGCTGGAGGTGACTACCCAGTCGGCGCGGGCTTTGACAGCCGCTGAGGTGTTGGCATAGACCACGACGGTACGATCGGGATGGGCATCACAGAAGGCGTTAAACTCTTCAATCGGGCAGCCGAGATCCAGTGAGCACTCTGCCTGTAGCGTCGGCATCAGCACGGTTTTCTCCGGGCTGAGGATTTTGGCGGTTTCGCCCATAAAGCGCACGCCCGCTACCAGCAGCGTGGTCGCCGGATGATGACTGCCAAAGCGCGCCATCTCCAGTGAGTCGGAGACGCAACCGCCGGTCTCTTCCGCCAGCGCCTGAATTTCCGGATCGGTGTAGTAGTGCGCCACCATCACGGCGTTACGCGCCTTCAGCAGCGCTTTGATTTTTTCACGGTAAAACGCCTTCTCATCGTCACTCAGGCGGGCGGGTTTAGGCGGAAAAGGATAAACGGCGGTTTCAGGATCGAACATCACACTCATGACACAGCTCTCGTTTTATCTAATTAACGAAAATCGCCTGATAAGGCGAATAATGGCGATAAATCCGCCGTCGTGTTTTATATTCTAAACACGATAGCGGAAAAGCCAGACTGTGTCGTGGGATTTTTAGTCCGCCTGTATCATTAACTGAATCGGTTCTGAAGCTGCTTTATTAGGAAGCGACTGCGGCGCTTCCAGCGCCAGCAGGAAGGCTTTGATATCCAGCCCGCCTGCAAAGCCCGTCAGCTTGCCGTTGGCACCGATCACGCGGTGGCACGGCGCAACAATAGAGAGTGGATTACGCCCGTTGGCCGCGCCGACCGCACGCACCGCCAGTGGATGGCCGATCTCTCTGGCAATCTGGCTGTAGCTGCGCGTTTCACCAAACGGAATCGCCACCAGCGCCTGCCAGACTTTTTTCTGGAAGTCGGTGCCGACCATGTCGAGCGGCAATTCAAAACAGCGACGCGCGCCGGTAAAGTATTCGCCTAACTGACGCTCAGTTTCGATCAGAATGGGATGATCGTCATTGCGCGTCTGCGGCAAAAATCGGGTGCGCTTCGGATCGTCATTTTCCCACAAGATGCCCGCCAGGCCACTGTCGCTGGCAACCAGTTTCAGTTCACCTACCGGGGTAACTATCGGTTTGAAGTAGTACATGGTGATTCTCCCGTCACGGTTTCATCGCCTATTATCGCACTTTTCATCAGCCTGACTGGCTGTTTTCGGTCATGGTTCTAAACTGTTTTGCTGTCCGAAAACAGCCAGTCTGCCGGGATTCACCGTTGTAGGCTGCGCTTATTTACCGGAGAAATAACATGCTCGATCCCGACATTGCTTATCAGGCGCTGACCTCTCGTGATACCCGCTTTGACGGCGTTTTCTTTGTGGGCGTGACGTCAACCGGTATCTATTGCCGTCCGGTCTGTCCGGTCAAAGCCCCCATGCAGAAGAACTGTCTTTTCTTCAGCAGCGCCGAGGCGGCCGAAAAAGCGCGCTTTCGTCCCTGCCTGCGCTGTCGGCCAGAACTGGCCCCCGGCAATGCGCCCGTTGATCAGCCGCATCGCGTGGCAGAGCGGCTGATTCAGCGCATCGAGGAAGGCATGCTGGAGGAGCGCGAAGGTCTGGAAGCGATTGCAGCTGAATTCGGCCTTAGCCTGCGTCAGCTGCGCCGTATCGTGCAGCATGAACTCGGCGTCTCGCCGCTGGAGCTGAAGCAGACACGGCGTATGCTGCTGGCAAAACAGCTGCTGACAGAAACACAGCTGCCGGTTACAGAAGTCGCCTACGCCAGCGGTTTCAGCAGCCTGCGTCGCTTTAATGATGTGTTCCAGGCGCGCTACCGCATGACGCCGAGCGCGCTGCGTCGGGATGACACCGGCACTAAGCGTGCGCAGCCAGGCGACCGCGTGACGCTGCGGCTGGCCTATCGTCCTCCCTATGACTGGGGGGCGATGCTCTGGTTTTTGCAGACGCACCTGATGAAGGAGGTCGAAGCAGTGGAAGATGGCAGCTGGCGACGCACCGTGGCGCTGGGTCGCTGCCGGGGCTGGGTCAGCGTTTCCCATCTGCCGCAGAAGAACGCATTGCAGGTGACGCTCTCAACGTCCCTGACGCCGGTGCTGCCTCTGCTGCTGCGCCGTCTGCGTGACCTGTTCGATCTCGACGCGCAGCCGCAGCGTATCGCCGCCTGCCTGGCCCAGGATCCGCTGCTGGCACCCAGCCTGATCGCACATCCGGGTCTGCGCGTGCCTGGCGCGTTTGACGCTTTCGAGCTGGGCGTGCGTGCCATTATCGGTCAGCAGGTAACGGTCAAAGCGGCCACCACGGTCAGCAGCCGTTTTGCCGCCGCCTTCGGCGAACCTTGCGAGACGCCTTTTGCCGATCTCACCCGTTACACCGCGCTTCCTGAACGTATCGCCGGACTGACGGTGGACGATGTTGCACCGATGGGCATTGTCAGCGCCGCGCGTTCCCGCGCCATCATCGCTTTTGCCGGCGCCTGCGCCAGCGGCGACCTGCGCCTCAGCGCCGCTCAGCAGCCTGACGAGGTGATAAAAAAGCTGATCAGCCTGCCGGGCATTGGTCCCTGGACTGCGCACTATATCGCGATGCGCGCCCTGCGCTGGCCAGATGCCTTTCCCAAGGAAGATATCGCCATCCGTAATAACCTGGGCGGGATGTCATCGAAAGAAGCGGAAGCGCGTTCGCAATCCTGGCGTCCCTGGCGCAGCTATGCGGTGATGCATATCTGGGAGAGCCTGGCAGTGGCGAAGGTGAAGAAAAAGGCGTGAGGATGAGTACAGGGCAACTCTCCCCGCAAAGCATAAGCAACAGCAAAACGAGCAGTTAATACGCTCAGAAGAAGAAAGCGTCCTGCGCAATTATCGCCAGCAGCGCTTTTAGATGGCTGAGAAAGCTAAATCAGCTTTAATCCTCCAGCAACAATTAAGCCCGATGCGCAGGGAACACGGTAAGAGGAGGAAAGCGTCCCGCGCCAGGACGGCGCGGGCCGAGCAGGTCATGGATGACGGCTTTTGCGTCTTTCCGATCTGACCGTGTTCTCTGCGCAGGCTGGATCTCTCAGCGAACTCAGCCAGACTTTGCCCACTACCTCAAACGCCAGTAACTTTATACATTTAACGTGAGCCAGATACCGCAGAAACGAAAAAAGCGCCCAAAGGGCGCTTCTTTCTTAATTGGTGGGTCATGCAGGATTGCCTGGCGATTCAGTCGAACCTGCTGCAGGTTCTCACCCTGCACGGTGAATACCGTGCCCTGAAAACGAAAAAAGCGCCTTAAAGGCGCTTCTTTCTTAATTGGTGGGTCGTGCAGGATTCGAACCTGCGACCAATTGATTAAAAGTCAACTGCTCTACCAACTGAGCTAACGACCCGCTGAGGGCTTACAACCGTTCAGCGCGACAGGCGGCTGAGATAAGATGGTGGGTCGTGCAGGATTCGAACCTGCGACCAATTGATTAAAAGTCAACTGCTCTACCAACTGAGCTAACGACCCATCTTAGGTTGTGAAGCAATGCTGAAGTGTTCTTCTAAAAACAGCGCGGTAAAAGCGCGTCTGAAGGAGATGGTGGGTCGTGCAGGATTCGAACCTGCGACCAATTGATTAAAAGTCAACTGCTCTACCAACTGAGCTAACGACCCATCTTCAGGCTTACCAGACACTTTGCAATGTGCCCCGGCAACGGCGGCATATATTACTGATTTAGCGGGGTAGCGCAACTCTTATTTCTGCTAAATGCTTCAGTTGCTTACCTTTCATACGGCAAGACCAGAAATCACACGATATCTGGTCTGAACCGGACAAATTACAGGCTTGCCAGACGTTTCTGCGCCTGTTTAGCAGAGTCGGTGTCTGGATAAAGTTTGATCACCTGCTGGAAGACCGCTTTGGCTTTCGCCGTATCTTTCTTCTCCTGCATAATGACACCCACTTTCAACAACGCTTCTGCAGCTTTCGGCGACTTCGGATAGTTCTTCACCACCGTGGCGTAATAATACGCCGCGTCGTCCTTTTTGCCTTTGTTATAGTTCAGCTGACCCAGCCAGTAATTCGCATTCGGCTGATAGGTCGAATCCGGGTAACGTTTTACCCACGCCTGAAGCGCGCTGATCGCCTGGTCATACTGTTTCTTCTCCAGAATCAGCGCCACAGCCGCATTGTAATCGCTGTTAGCATCGCCGGTCTGCGCGGGTGCGCTCTCCGTGGATGCTGCTGCGCCTGCGGTGGCTGCTGCGCCGGTATCTGCTGCGGCATCGCTGCCTGCTGCCTGTTGCCCGCCGCTGCTGGCGCTGCTCAGGCTGTCAATCTGCTGGTAAAGCTGCTTCTGCCGCTCAACCACCTGATTCAACTGATACGAGTTTTGCTGGATTTGCCCACGCAGCGCGTCGATATCACGCTGGTTATCGCTCATCTGCTGCTGCAGTTGCTGCATCAGTTGTGCCTGGGCATTAGAGATTCGTTCAAGAGTGGTGACACGGTCTTCGACCGAGCCGGAGCCAACGCTACTGATTGACGCTTGGGCATTAGCGGCCCAGGGGGCCGCTACGCCAATCAGTAACGACAGACTCAACAGATGACGTCTGAAGTTACTAACCATGTGATTCTCTTAGTAGACCAGTACGGCACGACGGTTTTTAGAATACGCTGCTTCGTCATGACCCAGAACGGCTGGCTTCTCTTTACCGTAAGAAACGATAGACATCTGATCAGCCGACACGCCTTTACCCTGCAGGTACATTTTAACGGCATTAGCACGACGTTCGCCCAGGGCGATGTTGTATTCCGGCGTACCGCGCTCATCCGCGTGACCTTCGATGGTCACTTTGTATGATGGGTTGCTGCGCAGGAAAGTCGCGTGCTGATCCAGCATCTGTGCGTAATCAGACTGAACGTCATACTTGTCCAGGCCGAAGTACACGATGTTGTTCTGCTGCAGCTGCTGCATCTGCAGACGCGCCTGCTCGTCAGAAGACATGTTGCCGCCGTTACCGTTCATGCCAGAGTTTGCACCGTAAGCGCCATCAGCGCCCATGCCAGTCTGGTCATTGTTGTTGTTTTTGTGTGAGCTACAAGCCGCTACTGCCAGAACCGGCAGAGCCAGCATCAAACCCTTCAGCACTTTGTTCAGTTGCATTTCAAAAATCCCATTATTGTTTATTGTTTGCGATGTCTGAACGGTCAGACATTACAGATACGGCGACCAGGCAGGAAATTTGACCTGTCCATCAGTTGCCGGAAGACGCGCTTTGAAACGACCGTCGGTTGAAACCAACTGCAGCACGGAACCCATCCCCTGAGTAGAGCTATAGATTACCATTGTGCCGTTTGGTGCCAGGCTCGGCGTTTCATCCAGGAACGTGTCCGTTAACGTTTGAACGGCTCCCGTTTCCAGATCCTGTTTGGCGACGTGCTGTGAACCACCGCTGGTGCTAATCATCACCATGGATTTGCCATCGGTTGCGACATCCGAATCCTGGTTCTGACCGCCTTCCCAGGTAATACGTTGTGGCGCGCCGCCATTAATTCCTACTTTATAAATCTGAGGTGCACCCGCCTGATCCGAGGTGTAAGCCAGCGTCTGGCTGTCCGGGAACCAGGTCGGTTCAGTACTATTATAACGACCATCCGTCACCTGACGCGTCTGACCTGAGGCCAGGTCCATCACATAAATGTTCAGGCTGCCGGTTTTAGAGAGCGCGAAAGCGAGTTTAGAGCCATCTGGCGAAAACGCTGGTGCACCGTTGTGGCGTGGATAAGAGGCAACCTGGCGGATAGCACCGTTAGACAGCGTCTGAATCACCAGCGCAGATTTACCGCTTTCAAAGGTTACGTAGGCCACTTTACTGCCATCCGGAGACCAGGCTGGCGACATCAGTGGCTGTGGTGAACGGTGTACCACGAACTGATTGTAACCATCGTAGTCAGCGACGCGCAGCTCATACGGGAACTGGCCGCCATTGGTCTGCACGACATAGGCGATGCGGGTACGGAAAGCGCCTTTAATGCCGGTCAGCTTCTGGAACGTTTCATCACTGGCCGTGTGGGCAGCATAACGCAGCCACTGTTTAGTCACTTTATACGAGTTCTGTGCCAGTACGGTACCTGGCGCAGCGCCGGTATCCACCAGCTGGTAAGAAACCTGATAGCTGCCATCCGGGTTAGAGGCAACCTGTCCGACGACAACAGCATCAATGCCGAGCGCGCTCCAGGCGGCAGGCTGAACTTCCTGCGCACTGGCAGGCTGCTGTGGCAGACGCGAGCGATCCAGTGGATTAAATTTGCCACTGTTGCGCAGGTCAGCCGCTACGATGCCGCCGACATCTTCTGGCGCGGCACCTGCACCCGCCCATTTAAACGGCACCACGCCAATCGGGCGCGCGGTGTTGACACCCTGGGTGATCTCAATTCGAACTTCTGCATGCAGCATGGCTGCCCACAGCAGGATAAAAAAGCCTAACGTAACGCGAAGAGCTTGCTTCATTTTATCTCCCTTATCTGAACCTCAGTCCACGATAATTGGCACTGTTCCTGGAAACCACGAGTACAACTTAAGTACGGCAAGCTAAACATAGAACAACTTGCCGCCCGTTACTGCATTATTGCGGTTTAAAACGCATTGGGGCGTTTTTAAACACTTCGTAGACCGCCTGCGAAGGCGGCTTCGGAATACGTGCCTGTTTAGCGGCAGCAATCGCAGCCTGACAGAGCGCGGGATCGCCACCCTCTGACTTAACATCAATTAACAAGCCATCCGGCGCAAGTTTAATACGCAAATCACAGGTTTTTCCGCGATACAGATCGGCATCGTAGAATCTGCTCTGAATCGCACTGACGACCTGTCCCATATAGGAGTTGATTTCCGCGCCTGTTGCGCCCGCTTTCTTCTGGTTTCCCTGCCCTGCTGCTGCGCCAGAGGTGCCGCTTTTCGGTGCATTTTTGCCGGAAGCGAGTCCACCCAGTAAATCATCGACATCGCTGTCGTTGGCGGCATCAGCGGCGGCTTTCGCTTTCGCATCTGCTTTGGCCTTAGCAGCAGCATCCGCTTTTGCTTTGGCTGCCGCATCGGCTTTGGCTTTTGCCGCGGCATCCGCTTTTGCTTTAGCAGCGGCTTCCGCTTTCTCTTTGGCAGCCTCTTTAGCGGCTTCTGCTTTCTCTTTCGCCGCTTCTGCAGCTTTCTCTTTCGCTGCCTCGGCTGCTTTTTCTTTGGCTTCAGCCGCTTTCGCTTTTGCTTCTGCCGCCGCTTTCGCATCTGCTTCAGACTTTGCCTTCGCTTCCGCTACAGCTTTCTCTTTTGCCGCAGCGGCCGCGGCGGCTTTCGCCTGCTGATCAGCCTGCTTTTTTGCGTCGGCTGCGGCCTGCTTCGCCTGCTCAGCCGCGGCTTTTGCCTGTGCATCCGCCTGGGCTTTTGCATCTGCTTTGGCTTTGGCTGCGGCCGCTTCCGCCGTTTTCTGTTGCTCCTGAGCTTGTTTCGCGGCCTCTTCGGCGGCTTTCTGCTGCTCAGCCTGCTGTTTGGCCTCTTCTTTCGCCGTTTCCTGCGCGGCCAGACGCTCTTTTTCCAGCGCTTTCAGACGCTGCTGTTCAGCGGCCTGTTTCTGTTGCAGCTCTTCAGCCTGCTGCTGCGCCTGCTTTTTACGCTGCTGCTCAGCCCGCTGACTGTCACTCTGCTGGTTCTGCTGACGATTGTACTGGCTGATGACGGCACCGGGATCGACCATCACTGCATCAATATCACTGCCACCGCCACCCGCACTGCTGGGGTCAACATGCTCATTAAACGAGCTCCATACCAGCAGCGCGATCAGCACGATATGCAGAATCACCGAAATGATTATCGCGCGCTTTAACTTCTCGTTTTGCTCGGTTGCCTTCGACACACTCGGTTCCCAAAAAACGGTTCGATTTTAAATCGGCTGCGTCATCAAACCGACAGATTTAACACCCGCCTGATGCAGCAGGTTGAGCGCTTTAATAATTTCATCGTAAGGCACCTCTTTCGCGCCCCCGATCAAAAAGACCGTCTTAGGATTCGCTTCCAGTCGACGCTGCGCTTCGCTGATGACCTGCTCAGGTGGGAGTTGGTCCATACGGTCGTGATCCACGACCAGACTGTACTGCCCTACGCCCGCCACTTCGACAATTACCGGCGGATTATCATCGCTGGAAACCGTTTTAGAGTCGGTCGCATCAGGCAGATCCACTTCCACGCTCTGGGTAATAATGGGTGCCGTCGCCATGAAGATCAGCAACAGCACCAGCAGGACGTCCAGTAGCGGAACGATGTTGATTTCCGACTTCAGGTCGCGGCTTTTGCGACCACGTACTCTGGCCATCATTAACCTCTATTTACTTAGCGCTATCGCTGGAGAAAGCCTGGCGATGCAGGATGGCAGTGAACTCTTCCATAAAGTTGTCGTAGCCCTGCTCCAGTTTGTTCACGCGCTGGTTCAGACGGTTGTAGGCCATTACCGCCGGAATCGCGGCAAACAGACCGATAGCGGTCGCAATCAGTGCTTCAGCAATACCCGGTGCCACCATCTGCAGTGTCGCCTGCTTCACCGCGCCCAGCGCGATAAAGGCGTGCATAATTCCCCAGACGGTACCGAACAGCCCGATGTAAGGACTGATTGAGCCGACCGTTCCCAGGAATGGAATATGGTTTTCCAGTGCTTCCAGCTCGCGGTTCATTGAGATACGCATAGCACGACTCGCCCCGTCAATGACCGCTTCCGGCGCATGATTATTGGCGCGATGCAGGCGGGCAAACTCTTTGAAGCCGGAATAGAAAATCTGCTCCGAGCCGCCCAGTTCTTCCCGGCGCTCCTGGCTCTCCTGATACAGGCGCGAGAGTTCGATGCCAGACCAGAATTTGTCTTCAAACGCCTCCGCTTCTCTTCCCGCCGCATTCAGAATACGTGTGCGCTGAATAATGATGGCCCAGGAGGCAATAGAAAAGCCGATCAAAATCAACATGATAAGTTTGACCAGAAGGCTCGCCTTCAGGAACAAATCAAGAATGTTCATGTCAGTCACTGCTTGAACTCCGCGACAATAGACTTGGGAAGCGCAATCGGCTTCATCAGATGTGGGTTAATGCAGGCAATCAGGACTTCTGCCTCATTGAGCACTTTGCCTTCAGTATTCACGATACGCTGCGTGAACGTCATGGTCGCCCGTGTCATTGATGTGACCTCACTCTGGATCTCCAGAAGGTCATCAAGACGCGCCGCCGCAAGATAGTCCACCGATATGCGCCGTACCACAAAAGCGATCTGCTGTTCTAACAGCGTCTGCTGATTGAAATGGTGCTGTCGCAACATTTCGGTACGTGCTCGTTCATAAAAAGCGATATAGCTGGCGTGATAAACCACACCACCGGCATCAGTATCTTCGTAGTAGACCCGAACCGGCCAGCGAAACAGCGTTGTACTCACTCTACATCCCGGCCTCGTTTTAAACGTTGCTACTATACGCAAGAGAATTGGGGTTGGGAATGGGTCGCCAGAGCCAGGCGAAAATAATTATCGCTCCGTAACAAACGGAACGATTTCAGAGAGATTTATTGACCCGGCGCTGACAAATATTCACTGACAGCGCGGGTAAGGCGGGGGATTAAAGGTAATAACGGTAAAGCGCAATAAATAACACCAGCAGAGCCGGTAACGGCGTAAACAGCGCCTGCCATCGGGTTTTCCGTGGCCGGAAACCCACACCGTGGATCACTCCGCAGCAGACCGCCCAGATCAGCACCAGCCCCTGCAGAGCAGGAAGCTGACCCGCCTGATTGGCAAAACGGGTCGGATCCCACATCACGCCGCCCGCCGTCAGCAGCGCCAGCAGCAGTGAAAGGGCCCGTAACGAGCCCTTATCCATCAGATCATAGAGCATCCGAACTGGCGTGCGCATCAGTGCGTCTCATCCTGCGCTTCAACGTGTTCAATCGCCAGCGCAGTCACGATACCAAAGGCACAGGCCAGCAACGTGCCGAGAATCCAGGCAAAATACCACATGCGACATCTCCTTTATTAATAGAGTGAGTGACTGTTGCTTTCAATCTGCTCTTTGGTAATACGGCCAAACATCTTCCAGTAGCACCAGCTGGTGTAAATCAGAATGATTGGGACAAAGATAGCGGCGGCCACTGTCATGGTTTGCAGCGTCAGCAGACTGGACGTGGCGTCCCACATTGTCAGGCTGGTCCCCGGCACGGTGCTGGATGGCATGATGAACGGAAACATCGCAATACCCGCGGTCATGATGACGCAGGCCAGCGTCAGTGAGGAGAACAGGAACGCCCATGCGCCCTTCTCAACCCGCGAGCAGAGTACGGTTAGTAGCGGCAGCACCGAACCAAGCAGCGGGAACAGCCACAGTACAGGATGGTTCTGGAAATTGATCATCCAGGCACCCGCTTCCCGCACGACAGTTTTCCCCAGTGGGTTCGAGGCGGCGAAGTGATCCATTGTGCTGGTCACCACATAGCCATCGATACCATATTTCACCCAGACACCCGCCAGGATGAAGCAAACCATCATCACCAGCGCGGCAAGTTGTGCAGCGGTACGCGAACGCAGATGCAGTTCGCCAGTGGTGCGCATCTGCAGGTAGGTTGCGCCCTGGGCCAGAATCATCGCCACACTGACCACACCCGCCAGCAGGCCAAACGGATTCAGCAGCTGGAAGAAGTTGCCGGTGTAGAACAGACGCAGATACTCATCGGCATGGAACGGCACACCCTGTAACAGGTTGCCAAAGGCCACGCCAATCACCAGCGGCGGCACGAAGCTGCCAATGAAAATGCCCCAGTCCCAGGCACCACGCCAGCGGTTATCTTCAATCTTCGAGCGGTAATCGAAACCGACCGGACGGAAGAACAGCGACGCGAGCACCAGAATCATCGCCACGTAAAAGCCGGAGAAAGCCGCCGCGTAAACCATCGGCCAGGCAGCAAATAGCGCGCCACCCGCGGTGATCAGCCAGACCTGGTTACCGTCCCAGTGCGGGGCGATACTGTTAATCATGATGCGACGTTCAGTATCGGTGCGGCCCAGAATGCGCGTCAGCATTCCGACGCCCATATCAAAACCATCTGCGACAGCAAAGCCAATCAGCAGCACGCCGATCAGCAGCCACCAGACAAAGCGCAGAACTTCATAATCAAACATGGTCGCTCTCCTTATCCCTGAACCGGCTGAGTGGTTGCCGTAATCTGCTCATGATGATAACGCCCGGTTTTCAGGCTGCTCGGCCCAAGGCGGGCGAATTTGAACATCAGGTACATCTCTGCCACCAGGAACAGCGTGTAGAGTCCGCAGATCAGGATCATCGAGAACAGCAGATCGCCAACAGTCAGCGAGGAGTTGGCCACCGCGGTTGGCAGGATTTCACCAATAGCCCAGGGCTGACGACCATACTCCGCCACGAACCAGCCTGACTCGACGGCAATCCAGGGTAAGGGAATACCAAACAGTGCCGCTTTCAGTAACCAGCGATTTTTGCCCACGCGATTGCGTATTACGCTCCAGAAGGAGAGTGTGATAATGCCCAGCAGCAGTACGCCACACAGCACCATAATACGGAACGCGAAATAGAGCGGCGCTACGCGCGGGATAGAGTCCTGCGTTGCCTGTTTAATCTGCGCTTCGGTCGCATCCGCTACGTTGTCGGTATAGCGCTTCAGCAGCAGACCATAACCGAGATCCTGCTTGTGGCTGTTGAACGCGTCACGTACTGCGGGATCCTGACTGCCACTGCGCAGCTCATTCAGCAGGGTGTAGGCTTTCATGCCATTACGGATACGCACTTCATGCTGAGCCATCAGATCTTTCAGGCCGATGACCGGCTTATCGATGGATCGGGTCGCGATCAGGCCCAGCAGCCACGGGATCTGCACGGCATATCGGTTCTCCTGCGTTGCCTGATCGGGCAGGCCAAACAGCGTAAATGAGGCGGGTGCTGGCTGGGTTTCCCACTCTGCTTCAATAGCGGCCAGCTTGGTTTTCTGCACGTCGCCCATTTCGTAGCCTGACTCATCGCCCAGCAGAATCACGGAGAGCACTGCCGCCATACCAAAGCTGGCCGCGATAGCGAACGAGCGTTTAGCAAAAGCAAGGTCACGCCCTTTCAGCATGTACCACGCGCTGATACCCAGAATGAACATCGCGCCGGTGGTGTAACCAGCCGCAACGGTGTGAACGAATTTCACCTGCGCCACCGGGTTCAGTACCAGCTCTGAGAAGCTGACCATTTCCATGCGCATGGTTTCGAAGTTGAATTCAGAGGCAATGGGGTTCTGCATCCAGCCGTTAGCGACCAGAATCCACAGCGCAGACATGTTCGAGCCCAGCGCCACCAGCCAGGTCACCGCCATGTGCTGCACTTTACCCAGCCGATCCCAGCCAAAAAAGAACAGGCCGACAAAGGTCGATTCAAGGAAGAACGCCATTAAACCTTCAATGGCGAGCGGCGCGCCGAAGATATCGCCGACGTAGTGAGAGTAATATGACCAGTTTGTCCCGAACTGAAATTCCATGGTCAGGCCGGTGGCGACACCCAGCGCAAAGTTAATACCAAATAACTTGCCCCAGAACTTCGTCATATCTTTATAAATTTGTTTACCGCTCAGGACATAGACCGTTTCCATGATCGCCAGCAAAAACGCCATACCCAGCGTTAAAGGGACGAAAAGAAAATGGTACATCGCCGTTAAGGCAAACTGTAACCGCGATAGCTCGACGATATCTAACATAAGGACTCCTTGCTCCTCGCTTTGTCTCCGTCACGCGCGCGATCAGAATCGAACGTAATCAGAGTCAGGAACGACTGTTTATTGATTCCAGTTTTTTTATTACCCGCAGAACAGATCTGTGAGCTGCCCGAACAGGCGAGTCGCGAATGAAGCAGCTCTGAAAATTGTCAATCCGCGCTTTCATTAACGCGTGCTTTAACAGGAGGAAAGCGGGTGTCATCCCAGGTTGAGCAGACGTTTGAAAATTTGTGTAAAAGGCTGGATTGATGCAGCGCAATTTACGCTCTTAGCGTTGCGCTTTGCCAGCGATATAGTTGGATATAAATCGTGATTAATTGATCTGGATTAACGCAATAAGTTTCCAGATAAAGTCAGGTGGGTTTCTTGTTAAGAGGATGTCATCAATGAAATAAGGTGGGGAAAAATAATTTACCTTTGCTACTTTTTATTAACGAAACTAACACCAGAATGGTTATCTGACTTTGCCCTCTTCTCTTTAATTGTCTGAGTTATGTCTGTGCGTTACCGGCATAAAAAAAGCCACCCGAAGGTGGCTTAGTCTCAGATGACGCCGACTTATTTGGCCGGTAATACGGCTTTAACCGCGTCACCGATGTCCGCCAGGCTGCGTACGGTCTTCACACCTGCGGCTTCCAGCGCAGCAAATTTCTCATCTGCTGTACCTTTACCACCGGCAATAATGGCACCCGCATGGCCCATGCGCTTGCCTTTCGGCGCAGTTACGCCAGCAATGTAGCCCACAACCGGCTTGGTCACGTGCTCTTTGATGAAGGCTGCGGCTTCTTCTTCTGCGCTACCACCGATTTCACCGATCATCACGATCGCTTCAGTCTGTGGATCATCCTGGAACATTTTCAGGATATCGATGAAGTTAGAGCCTGGAATCGGGTCACCACCGATGCCGACGCAGGTTGACTGACCATAGCCGATGTCAGTGGTCTGCTTAACCGCTTCATAGGTCAGGGTGCCTGAACGGGAAACGATACCGACGCGGCCGGGCTGGTGAATATGGCCCGGCATGATGCCGATCTTGCATTCGCCGGGTGTGATCACGCCCGGGCAGTTTGGACCGATCATCCGCACGCCCGCTTCATCCAGCTTCACTTTCACGGTCAGCATATCCAGCGTCGGGATACCTTCAGTGATGGTGATGATCAGTTTGATACCTGCTTCAATCGCTTCCAGGATGCCATCTTTACAGAAAGGTGCCGGAACGTAGATCACGGTGGCGGTTGCGCCAGTCGCTTCTACCGCTTCGCGTACGGTGTTGAACACCGGCAGGCCGAGATGCGTCGTGCCACCTTTGCCTGGCGTCACACCGCCAACCAGCTGAGTGCCGTAAGCCAGCGCCTGCTCAGAATGGAAAGTCCCCTGGCCACCGGTGAAACCCTGGCAAATGACTTTCGTATTTTTGTCGATCAGAATGGACATTATTTACCCTCCGCGGCAGCAACAACACGCTGTGCGGCGTCTGTCAGGCTGGTTGCTGCAATGATGTTCAGACCGCTGTCCGCCAGTTTCTGGGCGCCCAGCTCGGCGTTGTTACCTTCCAGACGTACCACTACTGGCACGTTCACACCCACTTCAGCTACTGCGCCGATGATGCCGTCGGCAATCAGGTCACAGCGTACGATACCGCCGAAGATGTTAACGAAGACGGCTTTAACCGCATCGTCAGACAGGATGATTTTGAAGGCTTCGGTCACGCGCTCTTTCGTTGCGCCGCCGCCGACATCAAGGAAGTTGGCTGGCTGACCGCCATGGTGCTTAACGATGTCCATGGTGCCCATCGCCAGACCTGCGCCGTTAACCATACAGCCGATGTTGCCTTCCAGCGCAACGTAGTTCAGTTCCCACTGTGTTGCGTGCGCTTCACGGGGATCTTCCTGGCTTGGATCGCGCATTTCGCGCAGTTCTGGCTGGCGGAACAGGGCATTGCCATCGGCACCCAGTTTGCCATCCAGGCAGATCAGATCGCCCTGTTTGGTGATAACCAGCGGGTTGATCTCAACCATCGCCAGATCGCGCTCCAGGAACAGCGTTGCCAGACCCATAAAGATCTTGGTGAACTGACCAACCAGCTTACCGGTCAGGCCCAGTTTGAACGCCAGCTCGCGGCCCTGATAAGGCTGCGGGCCAGTCAGTGGATCCAGCGCCATTTTGTGGATCAGGTGCGGGGTCTCTTCCGCCACTTTTTCGATTTCCACGCCGCCTTCGGTTGAGGCCATGAAAATCACGCGACGCGTTGCGCGATCGACCACTGCGCCCAGGTAGAGCTCCTGATCGATATCGGTTGCCGCTTCAACCAGAATCTGGTTTACCGGCTGGCCATTTGCGTCTGTCTGATAGGTCACCAGACGTTTGCCCAGCCAGTTTTCAGCAAATGCGCGAATTTCTTCTTTGCTGTTAACCACTTTCACACCGCCCGCTTTACCGCGGCCACCGGCATGAACCTGACATTTAACTACCCACGGGCCTGCGCCAATTTTAGAGGCTGCTTCTTCCGCTTCACGTGGTGTAGTACAGGCGTAACCCGTTGGTGCCGGCATGCCATACCGTGCAAACAGTTGTTTCGCCTGGTATTCGTGTAAGTTCATGATGTTCTATCCATTCAGGTCTGAAAAGAGTAATGAGGTTGGGCGCACGCGAAGGTGCGCCCGGTGAAAATCAGACATCCAGCAGCAGACGTGCTGGATCTTCCAGCATCTCTTTCACTGCAACCAGATAACCCACAGATTCACGGCCATCGATCAGGCGGTGGTCGTAGGAGAGCGCCAGATACATCATTGGCAGCACCACAACCTGACCATTGACTGCCATCGGGCGATCTTTGATAGCGTGCATGCCCAGGATGGCGCTCTGCGGTGGGTTAATGATCGGGGTGGACATCAGGGAACCAAAGACGCCGCCATTGGTAATGGTGAAGTTACCGCCGGTCAGATCCTCAACTGTCAGCTTGCCGTCACGGCCTTTAACTGCCAGCTCTTTGATTTTCTTCTCGATGTCCGCCATGCTCAGCGCATCGACGTCACGCAGCACTGGCGTCACCAGACCGCGCGGCGTGGAGACCGCAATGCTGACGTCGAAGTAGTTGTGGTAAACCACATCTTCGCCATCGATAGAGGCGTTCACTTCCGGATAGCGTTTCAGCGCTTCAACGACCGCTTTCAGGTAGAAGGACATGAAGCCCAGACGCACACCGTGACGCTTCTCAAAAGCCTCACCATACTGCTTGCGCAGATCCATGATGGGCTTCATGTTGATTTCGTTGAAGGTGGTCAGCATCGCGGTGCTGTTTTTCGCTTCCAGCAGACGCTCAGCAACACGCTTACGCAGACGGGTCATCGGCACGCGTTTTTCGCTGCGATTCGCGATCGGCTGCGGCGCGGCAGCGGCTTCAGCGGCCGGTGCGGCAGCTTTGGTATCCTGCGGCTTGCTGGCAAGATGTTTTTCAACATCTTCACGGGTCAGACGTCCGCCCACACCGCTGCCTTTGATCTGCGAGGCATCCAGGTTGTGCTCAGCAATCAGACGGCGGATAGCCGGGCTGAGCGCATCGTTGCTCTCTTCTTCCAGCGACGCGGTCTGACGCTGAGCCGGAGTCGACTCTTTGCTTTCAGACTTCGCGCTGGTCTCTTTACCGGCGCTGTTGCCCTCTTTCAGGCGGCCCAGGATCTGGCGTGAAGTGACGGTGGCACCCTCTTCTTCCAGCACCGCTTCCAGAATACCGTCAGCCGCCGCAGGCACTTCCAGCACCACTTTGTCGGTTTCGATTTCAACCAGCACTTCATCGCGAGTGACGGCATCGCCTGGTTTTTTGTGCCAGGTTGCCACTGAGGCATCGGCAACCGATTCAGGCAGGTCGGGAACGAGAATATCTACGCTACTCATTATCTTTCCTTTTAATTAATTAACGTTCAGCGCGTCATTAACCAGGTCTTGCTGCTGTTGTTGGTGTACGGACATGTAACCCACGGCCGGTGAGGCGGATGCCGGGCGGCCTGCATAACGTAAGGTCGCGCCGAACGGCACAACTTCACGGAAGTGATGCTGGCTGCAATACCAGGCGCCCTGATTCAGCGGCTCTTCCTGACACCAGACAAAATCCTGCACGTGAGAATACGCTTTTAATGCTTCCTGTACCGCCTGATGCGGGAAAGGATAGAGCTGCTCGATGCGCACGATGGCCACATCGGTCTGCTCGTTTTTACGACGCTGCTCCAGCAGGTCGTAATAGACTTTACCGGAACAGAGCACGACGCGTTTCACGCCCTGCGGATCCAGATCGTCAATTTCACCAATCGCGGGCTGGAAACTGCCGTTTGCCAGTTCATCCAGCGTGGAGATCGCCAGCGGATGACGCAGCAGTGATTTCGGTGACATCACGATCAGCGGACGACGCATACCGCGCAGCGCCTGACGACGCAGCATGTGGTAAACCTGCGCCGGGGTTGAAGGCACGCAGACCTGCATGTTCTGCTCAGCGCAGAGTTGCAGATAACGCTCCAGACGCGCAGAGGAGTGCTCCGGCCCCTGACCTTCATAGCCGTGCGGCAGCAGCATCACCAGACCACACATGCGGCCCCATTTCTGCTCACCGGAGCTGATGAACTGATCGATAACCACCTGTGCGCCGTTGGCGAAGTCACCAAACTGCGCTTCCCAGATGGTCAGGATGCGCGGTTCAGCCGTCGCGTAGCCATATTCAAAGGCCAGCACCGCCTCTTCGGACAGCACGGAGTCCCAGACCTTGAACTGGCCCTGACCACTGTGCACATGGTGCAGCGGGGTGTAGGTGGAGCCGTTCGACTGGTTATGAATGACAGCGTGACGGTGGAAGAAGGTGCCGCGACCGGTATCTTCACCTGAGAGACGCACCGGAATGCCTTCATCGACCAGTGTGGCGTAGGCCAGGTTCTCTGCCCCGCCCCAGTCGAAGGCTTTTTCACCTTCGGCCATCAGGCGACGATCGTTGTAGATCTTGGCAACACGCGACTGTACCTCGACTTCTTCAGGCACCTGGCTGATACGCAGCGCCAGTTCCTTCAGACGTTTCATGTCGACCTGAGCCGGGTAAGGCTCATCCCACTCATGGTTCAGGTAAGGTGACCACGTAAAGGAGTGCAGACTCATCGGACGCCATTCCGGCACCACGCATTCGCCCGCATCCAGCGCATCACGGTAAAGATTGACCATTTCGGTCGCATCTTCCTGCGTGGCAACGGCTTCACCTTCCAGACGGTCGGCGTAGATTTTACGCGGCGTCGGGTGTTTTTTGATTTTCTGGTACATCAGCGGCTGGGTCGCGCTTGGCTCATCCGCCTCGTTGTGACCATGACGGCGATAGCAGACCAGATCGATAAACACATCGCGTTTGAAGGTGTTGCGATAGTCGAGCGCCAGACGGGTTACAAAGGCGACCGCTTCCGGGTCATCAGCGTTGACGTGGAAAATCGGTGCCAGCACCATTTTGCCGATGTCGGTGCAGTAAGGGGTTGAACGCGCATCTTTCGGGTTGGAGGTGGTGAAACCAACCTGGTTATTGATGACGATGCGAACCGTACCGCCCACTTCATAACCGCGTGCCTGTGACATATTCAGGGTTTCCTGAACCACGCCCTGGCCAATCACCGCCGCGTCACCATGGATGGTGATCGGTAAGACTTTATTGCTGGCAGGCTCGTCCAGACGATCCAGACGGGCACGCACTGAACCCATGACGACCGGGCTGACGATCTCCAGGTGTGACGGGTTAAACGCCAGCGCCAGGTGAACCAGGCCACCTTCGGTTTCCACGTCAGAAGAGAAGCCCATGTGGTACTTCACGTCACCGGTACCCAGATGCTCTTTATGCTTACCGGCGAACTCGTCGAACAGATCCTGCGGCTTTTTACCCAGCACGTTGATCAGTACGTTGAGACGACCACGGTGCGCCATACCCAGCACGACTTCACGGGTACCGCTCTTGCCGGCGTGACGGATCATTTCGCGCAGCATAGGCACCAGCGCATCGCCGCCTTCCAGCGAGAAGCGTTTGGCACCTGGGAATTTCGCCCCGAGATATTTTTCCAGCCCTTCTGCCGCGGTCAGCTCTTTCAGGAAACCTTTTTTCTCTTCGTTGCTGAACGCTGCACGGCCCGCTACAGACTCAAGACGCTGCTGGATCCAGCGCTTCTCATCCGTGTTGTTGATGTGCATATATTCTGCACCGATTGAGCCACAGTACGTCTGCGTCAGCGCGTCGAAGAGGTCGGCCAGCTTCATGGTCTCTTTACCGATGGCAAAAGAGCCTACGTTAAAGCTTTCCTGAAAATCAGCCTCGGTCAGGTCATGAAAAGCGGGATCAAGATCGGCGACCCGATCCTGTTTCCACAGGCCAAGCGGATCGAGATTGGCGTGCTGATGACCGCGAAAACGAAACGCGTTGATCAGCTGCAGCACTTTCACTTGCTTGGAGTTGGTTTCCGGATCGGAGACAGATGAGGTGTAACGAGATGCGTCTTTCGCCAGGCGACGGAAGTACTCACGTGTGGTGGAGTGAAACTGCTCAGGTTTCATTCCGGTGCCCGGTAACTGTTGGAACATCGAACGCCACACTGCATCGACAGAGTCAGGATCGGTCAGGAAATCCTCATAGAGCTGCTCTATGTAAGACTGATTCGCGCCGGCCAGCCAGGAAGAGTCCAGCCAGGGCTTCATCGCGCTGTTCTGCATTGTGATCCCTTAAGCATTGCTATGCTTTTTTGAGGTTTCATTTGTTGCCGCTTTCGCGGTTTGCCGTAGTGAGTTCAGCGATACGAGCACTTTGCGCAGCGCGCGTGGCCCGTAAGGGAACCTTTGTAAACGTGGTCATCACCGCGCTTACAGAGGCTTCCGTTAAAACACCGGGAACCTGAGGTTCCCGGCAGAAACTGCTTATGCGCCGCGCTGTAGCAGCATCGACTTGATATGGCCGATGGCGCGCGTCGGGTTCAGCCCTTTCGGACAGACGCTCACACAGTTCATGATGCTATGGCAGCGGAATACGCTGAAAGCGTCATTCAGATTGTCGAGACGCGCATCCGTTTCGGTGTCGCGGCTGTCAATCAGGAAACGGTATGCCGCCAGCAGGCCGGCAGGACCGATGAACTTCTCAGGATTCCACCAGAATGATGGGCATGAGGTTGAGCAGCAGGCACAGAGAATACATTCGTACAGGCCATCCAGGTGCTCGCGCTCATCCGGTGACTGCAGATGCTCACGTGCTGGCGGATTTTCCCCATTATTCAACAGGAAAGGCTTTATTTTCTCATACTGCGCATAAAACTGGCTCATGTCTACGACCAGGTCACGCACAACGGGTAAACCTGGCAATGGACGGATAACTATTTTCTGTTTGCCGTTGCCCAGTGCCGAGACCGGCGTAATGCAGGCCAGTCCGTTTTTACCATTCATGTTGAGGCCATCAGAGCCACAGACGCCTTCACGACACGAGCGACGAAACGCCAGCGTCGGATCTTTCTCTTTCAGGCGAATCAGCGCATCCAGCAGCATCATGTCGCGACCATCTTCCGACTCCAGGGTGTAATCCTGCATGCGCGGCTTGTCATCGACGTCCGGATTGTAGCGATAAATTGAAAACTCGAGTCTCATGATCGTCTCCGAAATTAGTAGGTACGCACTTTCGGCGGGAACGCCGCGCGCAGTTTCGGCTGCATGTTCACCTCACGGCGCGTCATGCTTTCGGTTTCCGGGACATAGAGACTGTGGCACAGCCAGTTTTCATCATCACGATCCGGGAAGTCGAAGCGACTGTGTGCACCGCGGCTCTCGGTGCGATAGTTAGCCGCTACCGCCGTGGCAAAAGCCGTCTCCATCAGGTTATCCAGCTCCAGACACTCAATGCGCTGGGTGTTGAAATCCGGTGAGCGGTCATCCAGACGCGCTGATTTCAGACGCTGGCGAATGTCTTTCAGCTCTTCCAGACCCTGCGCCATGGCGTCGCCTTCGCGGAATACAGAGAAATTGTTCTGCATGCAGCGTTGCAGCGCTTTACGAATCTCAACCGGATCTTCACCAGTGGTGTTGTTTTCCCAGCGGTTGAAGCGCGCCATCGCAACGGCGATTTCATCTTCCGTGGCGTCACGCAGTTCGCCCTGCTCCTGAATACTCTCCAGCAGATGCAGACCCGCTGCGCGGCCAAAGACCACCAAATCGAGCAGTGAGTTACCGCCCAGACGGTTGGCACCGTGTACCGATACGCAGGCAATTTCGCCGACAGCGAACAGACCAGGAATCACCACATCTTCACCCTGCTCATTCACACGCAGTGCCTGGCCGGTCACTTTGGTCGGAATACCGCCCATCATGTAGTGGCAGGTCGGAATAACCGGGATAGGTTCTTTGATTGGATCAGCATGAGCAAAGGTGCGTGACAGCTCGAGGATGCCAGGCAGACGTGACTCAAGCACCTCTTTACCCAGGTGATCGAGTTTCAGTTTGATGTGCGGGCCCCATGGACCGTCACAGCCGCGACCTTCACGGATTTCAATCATCATTGAGCGCGCAACGACGTCGCGGCCCGCCAGATCTTTAGCGTTTGGCGCATAACGCTCCATGAAGCGTTCGCCATGTTTGTTCAGCAGATAGCCGCCTTCACCACGGCAGCCCTCGGTGACCAGCACGCCCGCACCGGCAATACCGGTTGGGTGGAACTGCCACATCTCCATATCCTGCACCGGCACGCCCGCACGCAGTGCCATACCCACGCCGTCGCCGGTGTTGATGTGTGCATTGGTGGTGGACTGATAGATACGGCCCGCGCCGCCGGTGGCCAGAATGGTCGCTTTTGCTTTGAAATAGACGGTTTCGCCGGTTTCAATGCAGATAGCGGTGCAACCCACCACTGCGCCATCGGCGTTTTTCACCAGATCCAGTGCATACCACTCAGAGAAGATGGTGGTTTTGTTTTTCAGGTTCTGCTGATAAAGGGTATGCAACAGGGCGTGGCCGGTACGGTCTGCTGCCGCTGCAGTACGCGCCGCCTGCTCGCCGCCGAAGTTCTTCGACTGACCACCAAATGGACGCTGATAGACACGACCATCTTCCAGACGCGAGAATGGCAGACCCATGTGTTCCAGTTCCAGAATCGCTTCCGGACCGGTTTTACACATATATTCAATCGCGTCCTGGTCACCGATGTAGTCGGAACCTTTGACGGTGTCGTACATATGCCATTCCCAGTTATCTTCGTGGGTATTACCCAGCGCAACGGTGATACCGCCCTGCGCAGATACCGTGTGGGAACGGGTCGGGAAAACTTTGGATAACAGGGCACAGCTCTGGCCGCCCTGGGAGATTTGCAGTGCGGCCCGCATTCCTGCGCCACCTGCGCCGATCACCACGGCATCAAATTCTCTGATTGGCAAACTCATTTACACACCCCACACCACAACAAAGCCATAAATCGCATACCACAACAGCGCCACGACAATCACAAACTGCAGCAACAAGCGCGTTGGCAGTGATTTAACGTAGTCTGTTAACACCTGCCACATCCCGATCCAGCCGTGAATCAGAATGGAGAACAGCGTCAGCAGCGTGAACACTTTGGTGAAGGCGGAGGCGAAGAAGCCACGCCACAGGTCATAAGTCAGCGTGTCTGTCATCACCACGAAACCGAGGATGTAGACGATGTAGAGCGTAATGAGAATTGCAGTTGCGCGCAGCAGCAGCCAGTCCTGAATGCCGTTGCGACCCAATGCGGATGCATTGCTTACCATACGAGGACTCCCGCCAGAATTGCCAGCACGACAGTGATCACAAAAGTCATATAAGCAGAACGCTTACCCACCTGCAGCGTTTCAGCCAGATAACCAAAATCCATCAACATATGACGAATCCCGCTCACCGCGTGATAGGCCAGCGCCGTTAAGATGCCCCACATGATGAACTTCGCGAAGAAGCCATCCATAATGGACGCAGCGTGCTGGAAACCTTCAGGAGAGGAGAGAGAGAGACCGAGTAGCCACAGCAGGATGCCAATGGCAACCAGGGTGATTACGCCGGAGACGCGGTGGAGAATGGACGATATTGCAGTAACGGGAAACCGGATCGTCGAGAGATCCAAGTTGACAGGTCTTTGTTTTTTCACGGTTTTGCCCACACAGCTCTTTTTTATTTTGCTTCCTCCGGACCTGAGGCGGAGTCTAATCACGACGCGTGGCAGACTTTAACCGTCACCAAAAAAGCAACATCCAGTGTTAGTTGACGCGGTAGTAAACGCTGGGTGGCTCCTGGTGTCAGGGTGTTCCGGAGACCTGCCTGGAGTATAGGAGGATCACATTCTGATTACAATTCCCCTACAAACTCTTTGGTATATTTTAGGTGGAACAGTGATCCTACTCACGATTTTCACAATTGATACAATTTTAATTATCTGATTTGACAATAGTTCAACAATTCAGTTACAAACTAAGCCTGTAAATTCCTATGATGCACAAAAGTTATGGGGATACACTTTCCCCTAAGCGCAAGTTATGTAACATTGCGAATATGAGCTTTAAAAAGCATCAGGTTATTGGTTACCAAGAAGTTATGTCCTGACCGGATCTTTAACAACCGCGATATGCAGCATGTCCATGGCTCACCGGTTCCCGCTGGGAACGCGCCGCTCACTCTGTACCCTGCACCCGCTATATACCCGCAGAGTGATACTGTGTAGTTTTGCCAACCGCAACATGAACGCGTTTCAGGTGTCTAAAGATCCTTACCTACATAAGGCGCTATGGAGACGAAAATGACAGATAAAAAAGTAACGCTAACCCTGCAAGATGGAACATCTGTTGAACTGGACGTGCTGAAAGGTACGCTGGGCCAGGATGTGGTTGATGTCCGCGCTCTGGGTTCAAGTGGACTGTTCACCTTCGATCCCGGTTTTACGTCTACAGCGTCCTGCGAATCTGCCATCACTTTTATTGATGGTGACGAAGGTATTCTGCTGCACCGTGGTTTCCCGATTTCTCAGCTGGCGACCCATTCTAACTATCTGGAAGTCTGCTATATCCTGCTGAACGGCGAAGCGCCGGACCAGAAACAGTTTGATGAGTTCCGTACCACCGTTACCCGTCACACTATGATTCATGAGCAGATTACCCGCCTGTTCCACGGCTTCCGTCGTGACTCGCATCCAATGGCGGTAATGTGCGGCGTAACCGGCGCACTGGCTGCGTTTTACCACGATTCACTGGATGTAAACATTGAGCGCCACCGCGAAATCGCAGCATTCCGTCTGCTCTCTAAAATGCCGACCATGGCAGCGATGTGTTACAAATATTCTATTGGCCAGCCGTTTGTTTATCCGCGTAATGACCTCTCTTACGCCGGTAACTTCCTGCACATGATGTTCGCCACGCCGTGTGAAGAGTACAAAGTGAACCCGGTACTGGAACGCGCGATGGACCGCATCCTGATTCTGCATGCTGACCATGAGCAGAACGCTTCAACCTCTACCGTACGAACCGCCGGTTCAAGCGGCGCGAACCCGTTTGCCTGTATCGCCGCCGGGATCGCCTCCCTGTGGGGACCGGCGCACGGCGGTGCCAACGAAGCGACTCTGCGTATGCTGGAAGAGATCAGCACCGTTGAGCACATCCCGGAATTTGTTAAACGCGCTAAAGACAAGAATGATTCCTTCCGTCTGATGGGCTTTGGTCATCGCGTTTACAAGAACTACGATCCACGCGCGACAGTGATGCGTGATACCTGCCATGAAGTGCTGAATGAGCTGGGTATGAAAGATGACCTGCTGGAAGTGGCGATGGAGCTGGAACACATTGCGCTGAACGACCCGTACTTCATCGAGCGTAAACTCTATCCGAACGTGGACTTCTACTCCGGTATCATTCTGAAAGCGATGGGGATTCCTTCCTCAATGTTTACGGTGATCTTTGCGATGGCCCGTACCGTTGGCTGGATTGCCCACTGGAAAGAGATGCACGACGAAGGCATGAAGATTGCCCGTCCACGTCAGCTCTACACCGGTTATACCGAGCGCGAATTCAGCTCACAGCTGAAAAAGTAAGGCTCAGTGGATAGCGGAGAGGGTTCTCCGCCTGATGTTGCTTTAAAGCCGGGGGCGGTTGGCTGTGATACCGCGCCTGCGCAGAGAACATAGTCAGATCGGAAAGACGCAAAAGCCGTCATCCATGACACGCTCGGCCCGCGCCATCCCTGGCGCGGGACGCTTTCCTCTTCTGGCCATGTTCTCTGCGCGTTAAGCTATTTTATTGCTGTAAGATTTACACGGGTTTGACTCTGTCAGCCGTAAGAGCATTTTATCCTTTTGACTTTACTGTCTATCTCTGACAACCCGGACACCAGTAAAACGGTCGTGATGATAGCGTGCCCTTCTCAATCACTGTGCCACAGCGCCGGCATTTTTTGCCCTGCCGATGAAACACCTCAAACTGAAACGCCGCTTCCTCATGATATTTCTTCATGGTTCCACGCATCCGATAGGCATGACGTGGTACTGAAAGCAGTGCCTCGCTGAAAGCAGTCAGCTGATCGTCACTGAGATCCTGCGCCCGATGATTGGGCAGCAGCTGTGCCAGCCAGAGGATTTCAGCGCGCAGGTAGTTGCCCAGCCCGGCCAGAAATGCCTGATCCAGCAGCAGACCACTGAATTGCCGCCGCCGGAATCGGGGTGACAGCAGCCGCTCTTTCACCTCTTCCACGTTAAGCTGGCTGTTCAGCACATCCGGTCCGATGCGGGTCAGAAACGGATGCGCCGCCAGCGTATCTGCGTTGAGCAGTTCAATATCTGAGGCACTATAAAGCAGAATCGCTTTGCCCGCCGTCGCCAGCCGCACCCGCAACTGGCGTGTGGTATTCAGTTCGGTATCGGGTTTCACGATGCGCCAGACGCCATAAAGCTGGTTATGACTGTAGAGCGTCAGGCCATTGCTGAAATGCGTCAGCAACGCTTTGCCTCGCGTCTCAATCGCCTGCACCTGCTCGCCAATCAGTGAGGGTTCGTAAGTCTTGAGCTGAGGAAACGCGAACCACGCCTCCGCTAACGGCTGACCCACAATGGCGGCTTCAAGCTTATCCGCCACGCGGCGAATTTCCGGTCCTTCAGGCATCGTTCTTCCTCTTAATGGGTGGCGCCGCCAGCCTGTTTAATATCTTCATCGGTCTCCAGCGTCACTTTTACGGCAATCTCCAGCGCCTGAATAATGGTCGCGACCGCCATGCTCGGCGCACCAGGATGCTGCGCCGCCTGCTCAGGCAGATAAGGAATATGAATAAAGCCACCGCGCGCCGGACGCTCCTGCTGCGCCAGCCAGTGCAGCAGGCCATACATCACCCGGTTACAGGTGAAGGTGCCCGCTGTCTGCGAAACCGATGCGGGAATGCCTGCTTCACGCACTGCCGCCACAATCGTTTTGATGGGCAGACGGGAAAAATAGGCTGCCGGGCCGCCAGCCACAATCGGTTCATCCACCGGCTGATGACCGGCGTTGTCCGGGATGCGGGCGTCATCGACATTGATACCGATACGTTCAACGGTAATGTCGCTGCGGCCGCCCGCCTGCCCTACCGACAGCACTGCATCCGGTTTGAGTTCTTCCAGCGCCTGGTTCAGCACGTTGAGCACCTCACTGAACACCACCGGCAGCTGGCGTATGACTATCGTCGCCCCGCCAATCTGTTTGCCTTCCAGCGTGCGCACCGCTTCCCAGGAGGGGTTAATCGTTTCACCGCCAAAGGGTTCAAAGGCGGTCATCAGGACAGTTTTCATGCAGCCTCACAGGAACATCAGGAAATAGAGCAGGAAAATGTTAACGATTAACAGTAGCACACCGGTTGGAATCTGAGCTTTGATGACGGCGTTACGGTCGGGCAGCTCCAGCAGCGCCGCCGGAACAATATTGAAGTTGGCCGCCATCGGCGTCATCAGCGTGCCGCAGTAACCGGAGAACATGCCAATCGCCGCCATCACCGCCGGATTCCCGCCGTGCTGCAATACCAGAATCGGAATGCCGACGCCTGCGGTAATAATCGGAAATGCGGCAAACGCGTTACCCATGATCATGGTTAACAGCGCCATTCCGACAGCATAAACGGTGACTGCGACAAATCGGTTATCGACTGCCAGCCAGGTTTCTGTCAGATGCGAAATGGCGCTGCCCACGCCCGCGCTGGTAAACAGCAGTCCCAGGGTGGCGAGGATCTGCGGCAGGATAAAGGCCCAGCCAATCGAATCCAGCAGACGGCGGGTCTCCTGCATCGACTGTACCGGTTTTTCATGGGTCAGTTTTAACGCCACCAGCCAGCCAATGACACAGCCGACCATCATTGAAAACAATGTCACCAGCGTGGCGTGATTTCCTGGACCGAACACCACATCCTGCAAACCGGGAACATGGTTAAACGCCAGCACGCCGACCACGGTCACGACCGGAATGGCCAGCGCAGGCAGAAACAGTTTGTTGCGCAGACGCAGCGCACTCGCCTGCTTCTCTTCATCGCTGCGCTGATGATAGCGACCCAGCCGGACACCCCCCAGACCGGCAATCAGCGCCATTACCACCACAATGACACCGATGGTGATATGCAGCATCCGGGTGCCCGCCGCGTCCGAGCCCATCAGGCTGTTCATCATCTGCGTCGTCCAGTCACCGACCAGAAACACCAGGCCATACAAGGCCCAGAACAGTCCGGTAGTAAATCGGCGTGGGTTCGCACTGTCACGCCATGAGAGAATAGCCACCACCAGCAGGATAATTCCCGCCAGCCACATCAGATATTGTTGCTGGAACATTACTGACCTCCTTTGGCTTTCAGCGCCTGGTTGTTCAGCAGCTGCAACTCACGCGCCAGCTGACGATCGAGTCGCACCAGACGTGCCGAGTGGATCAGGAACGCGGCTACAGCGGTCGGAATGCCCCATAACGCAATGTGCAGCGGTTCGGTCTGAATCCCGGCCGACTCCTGCATGAAGTTGTGCATAAAGATAATCGCACCAAACGCCACGAAGATATCCTCACCAAAGAACAGGCCGACGTTGTCGGTGGCTGCTGACATGGCTCGCAGCTTATGACGCAGTTCAGGTGTGAGCTCGCCATAACGGTTTTCCGTTGCCCCCTCTGCCATCGGGGCCAGCAACGGACGCACCATCTGCGGATGCCCACCCAGGCTGGTTAGTCCCAGCGCGGCGGTGATTTCACGTACAAACAGGTAGACGATCAGCAGACGTCCGGCGGTGGCCGTTTTAATCTGAGCGATCCACGCCTGTGCCCGCTCCTTCAGCCCGTGACGCTCCAGCAGGCCAATGACCGCCAGCGGCAGCAGCAGAATCAGCGGCAGGTTACGGGTGTTCAGAAAACCTGCGCCAAGCTTTTCCAGAATGTCCGTCAGCGGCATCATTGCCGCCAGACCGGTCACAAATCCGGCGACAATCACCACCAGCACCGGGTTAAAACGTAATACGAAGCCGACGACGATCGCGGCAATGCCAAGTAACGGCCAGAGATTCACTGCACTTTCCATGGATTCCCCCAGAGTCAAAAAAACCCGACATAAGCCGGGCTAAGTATGTTTATTCAGGCGCTGGTGACACGAATCTGCTGTTCGGCGAACGCATCACGCAACCGCTGGGCAAACTGCAGGGCGTGCGCGCCGTCACCATGTAAGCAGACGGTCTGTGCATTCACCGCCACCCATTCTCCACTGATACTTTTAACTTTGCCCTGCTGCACCATCGTCAGTGTCTGATCGATAGCCTGTTGTTCATCCTCAATCAACGCGCCCGGCTGGCTGCGCGGTACCAGCGCACCGGTGCTGAGATAGCCACGATCGGCAAAAACCTCTTCCCGCGTGCGTAAGCCATAGTGCGACGCGGCACGTATCGATTCGCTGTTCGCCAGTCCCACCACAATCAACTGGCTGTCGACGGCACGGATGGCGCGGGCAATGGCGTCTGCCAGCACAGGATCAGCCGCGGCCTGGTTATAGAGCATGCCGTGCGGCTTAACGTGAACCAGCCGCGCACCCTCGCTTTCCGCCAGGCTTTTCAGCGCGCCAATCTGGTAGATCATCTGGGCATAGACCGTTTCCGGTGGCAGTTGCATGGCACTGCGGCCAAAGTTCTCCCGATCGGGAAAAGCAGGATGCGCGCCAATGGCGACGCCAGATGCCTGCGCCCAGCGCACCGACTGCAGCATGGTCTGCGCATCCCCTGCGTGAAAGCCACAGGCGATGTTGGCGGAACTCACCAGTTCAAGCAACGCCTGATCGCTGGCACAGCCTTCGCCCAGGTCGGCGTTTAAATCAATTTTCATGGAGTCCCCATTTCATCTGGTCCAGCGCGCGTTGCTGATGCTGACGTGCCAGCATCGCTTCCGGCAGCGTACAGTGAATAAAGTGAATCGGCTCACCCAGGCGGATTTGCGCCAGATGGTAGAGATCGGCTTCGATGACGGAGGCGATACGCGGATAGCCGCCGGTGGTCTGGGCATCCGCCATCAGCACGATAGGCTGTCCGTTCGGCGGCACCTGAATCACACCCGGCATCACACCATGTGACAGCAGCTCACGCGGCCTTTCACGTTTAAGCTCACGCCCTTCCAGCCGATATCCCATACGGTTGCTTTGCGGGCTGAGTTTCCATGCGGTGCGCCAGAACGCCTGCTGCGCGTCGGGGCTGAACTCATGATACTCCGGGCCTGGCAGTGCGCGGATGCGATTGCCCCACAGCAGTTGCCTTACGCCGACTTTGCGGTCGAACTGATGCGTCGGTTTACCCAGCGGGATCTGATCGCCATCCCGTAAGGTGCGTCCCTGAAATCCACCAAATTTTGCTTTCAGATCGGTACTGGCTGAACCGAGCACCGCAGGGATGTCAAACCCCCCCTGCACTGCCAGATAGCTGCGCATACCGCGCTGCGGCATCGCCAGCGACAGGACCTGGCCGCGTTTCACTGGCGTGCGCCAGCCCGTCCAGACCGGCTGACCGTCCAGCTCCGCATGGCAGCCTGCGCCGGTCAGCGCGAACCAGCCGTCGCGGGTGAACTCCGCTTTGAACTGGCCCAGCACCAGCTCCAGCACCGCGCTGTCAGGCGCATTACCCACCAGCACATTGGCAGTGAACATCGCGGGATGATCCAGCACGCCACCGGGGCTGATGCCATACTGACGCCAGCCGTAGCGGCCCGCATCCTGAATGGTGGCGGCCAGCCCGGCGCGAAGAATGTTTAGCATACGCCCTCCTGTTGCGGCACGAAGCGAACCCTGTCACCGGGACGAAGCAGTGTGGGGGGCTGCTGCAGGGGATCAAACAGCGCGGTGTGCGTCTGGCCGATCAGTTGCCAGCCGCCGGGGGAAGCCAGCGGATAGACGCCCGTCTGGCTGCCGCCGATACCAACCGATCCGGCGGGTACCCTAACTCTTGGCTCCGCACGACGCGGTATGTGCAGACGCGGATCCAGGCCGCCCAGATAAGGGAAACCGGGCTGAAAGCCGACAAAAAACACTACATAGTCACTGCTGCTGTGCAGCTCAACCACCTGTCCGGGTGTCAGCGCGGCATGTTCCGCCACCACGGTCAGATCGGGGCCATGTTCGCCGCCGTAGATCACTGGGATCGCCACCAGACGTGACTCTGGCAACTGCGCTTCACTCTCTTCCCACCAGCGCTGAAGCCGCTCTATCGCATCCAGCGCACTCTGCTGGGGATCGCGCAGGATCAGGGTAATGTTGTTCATGCCGGGAATGACCTCCAGCACGCCCGCATCCGACTGCAGTCGCTGGTTCAGACCCCAGATACGCTGCTGACTCTCCAGTGAGACCGGCGGCTCCAGCTCCAGCACGACAGCGCGTTCACCCAATAAATAACACCGTGCTCGTTGCAACAGCTACCTCCCGCCTGATTGAGATCGTGCCTGGCCAATCTGAGCGGATGCCCGAATCAGCCGATGGCTTATCTACTTAAAGCAAATAGTTATGCGAAAGTGGCAGGGATGTGTCAACAGATTTAGGTCCTGCGCAGGCGCGCAGGACAAGGGAGAGATCAGGCAGGATTAGGAATATCGATGAAGGTCACGTCAAGATTGTGGTGTTGTGCCAGCCACTCGCCCAGCGCTTTGACGCCGCCACGCTCGGTGGCGTGATGGCCTGCGGCAAAGAAATGCAGCCCCTGTTCGCGTGCGCTGTGAATGGTCTGTTCAGAGACTTCACCGGTGATGTAGGCATCAACGCCCGCAGCGGCGGCCTGGTCGATAAAGCCCTGTCCGCCACCGCTGCACCAGGCGATGCGGCGGATCAATGCTGGCGCGTGGTCACCACAATGCAGCGGTTCGCGTCCCAGCTTATCGCTGATTCGCCGTGCCAGCTGTTCACCCGAAATCGGCTCAGCCAGCTCACCCCAGAACACCAGCGGCATGACTTCGCCACGTACGTCGATATCCAGCAGTTTCGCCAGCTGGGCGTTGTTGCCCAGTTCTGAATGCGCATCAAGCGGCAGATGCCAGCCATAGAGATTAATATCATTCGCCATCAGGGTCCGCAGACGGCGGCGCTTCATGCCTTTAATCGCGGCCGGTTCGCTTTTCCAGAAATAACCGTGATGGACGATTATCGCATCGGCCTGACGTGCGACGGCCTCATCGAGCAGGGCCTGACAGGCCGTGACGCCGGTAATAATCGTTCTGACTTCGCTACGTCCCTCAACCTGCAAGCCGTTGGGGGCATAATCACTGAAGCTATGGCTGTCGAGGTGCTGATTGATCAGTGTTTCTAATTCGTAATGGTTCATTCAGGCTCCTTCAAGGCCTCAGGCGGCGCTTTTGGCGCGCTCAAAGGCGTCTAATGTCTTTTTACGGGCTGCCTTATGATCCACGATTGGTGCCGGATAATCGAGTTTCCTGTTGTTCTTTTCCGCCCAGAGATGAGGCTGGTGAATATGGCTGTCAGGGACGTCCGCCAGCTCTGGCAGATAGTGACGGATAAACTCGCCCTGCTCATCGAAGCGCTCGCCCTGCGTAGTCGGGTTAAAAATGCGGAAATAAGGTGCTGAATCTGTACCGGTGGAAGCCGCCCACTGCCAGCCACCGTTGTTTGCGGCCAGGTCACCATCAATCAGCTGTTGCATGAAATAGCGTTCACCTTCGCGCCAGTCGATCAGCAGATCTTTGACCAGGAAACTGGCGGTAATCATCCGTAAACGGTTGTGCATCCAGCCCAGCGCCTTCATCTGACGCATCGCAGCGTCGACAATCGGATAGCCGGTTTTTCCCGCTTTCCAGGCATCGAAATGCGCGTCGTCACGCTGCCATTCAACGTTACGCGTCCAGTCAATAAATGGCTTATGCCGACACAGTGCCGGATAGGCCACCAGCAGATGACGGTAGAACTCACGCCAGATCAGCTCGTTAAGCCAGGTAAATGCGCGACTGTTGTCCAGCGCATCGGGATGTTCATGCAGCACGCGATGCAGGCACTGACGTGGCGACAGCACGCCGGTCGACAGATAGACCGACAAACGACTGGTGGCGTCCAGTGCCGGAAGATCGCGTTTTGCGGGATAATCGATAACGGGTTGAGTGGCGAAATGACGCAACCGCTTCAGGGCGGCCGCTTCGCCTGCCGGAAACAGATTCTCGTCAAACGCTTCGGTCGGGCACTCAAACGCAGGGATTGAGGTGGTTTTCAGCGGCGCACCGTCGCGCGGTTTAGGTGCAGGCACGCACTCCGGCAGACTCTGCTGCAAACGGCGGACAAAGGCTTTGCTGAACGGCGTGAAGACCTTATACATCGAGCGATCGCCACTCTGTATACTGCCAGGCGGCAGCAGCAGGCTGTCATCAAAGCCCTGACAAATCACGCCCGCATCGTCGAGACGCTTTTCCGCCTCTGCATCGCGCTGACGCTCGTTAACCTCATACTGATAGTTGTAGAAGAGCTGGTCGACCTGGTGCTTCTCACAGAACGCTGCCAGCGCATCAATACTGTCGCTGAAAGCGTGACACGCCTGATAGTGCAGCGCAATGCCGCGCTCAGCCAGCGCGTCCTGTACTTCCACCAGACTGGCGTGAATAAACGCCGCCTGCCTGGGTGACATGTCATGCTGCTGCCACTGTCCCGGCGTAGCAAGGAAAAGCGCAATCACTTTTGCCTTGCTGTCTCGACAGGCGGCGTGAAGTGCCAGATTATCGTTGATGCGTAAATCGTTACGCAGCCAGACCAGATGCGTGGTCATACGCCTCCTGAATTACTGTCCGTAGCGTAAGCACAAGGCTTCGGGATAGGGATCGAAATAGCGCTGCTGTGCCAGCCACGGATGCGGAAACTCGGCCATGTAGTGCTTAAGAATGGTAATGGGCACCAGCAGCGGTTGTGTACCCTGACGATAGCGGTCGATCAGCGTTGCCAGCTCCTGACGCTGCGGTGAGCTTAGCTGGCGGCGGAAGTAGCCCTGCACGTGCATCAGCACATTGGTGTGATTACGACGTGAGGCGGGACGTGACATCAGTGCCATCATGCGATTGCGGTACTCAAAGGCAAAGGCATCCAGCGAGTCCCACTGGCTCATCGAAGCAACAAAGGGTCCCAGCTCGCGATATTTCTCCTGCGAATGCGCCAGCATCATCAGTTTGTAGCGGCTGTGAAAGGCGATCAGCCCGTGACGGGTCAGGCCGCTTTCCCACATCTGATTAAATTCATGCAGTGCGCAGATACGGCCGATAAAGTTCTCACGCAGGGCGGGATCGTGCAGACGACCATCCTCTTCCAGCGGCAGCCAGGGCATCTCGCGCTGCAGGAATTCAGCAAAAATGCCGGTGCCCACTTTGCGGTTGTTGTTATTGTCAGGCTCGTAGACCCGCACGCGCTCCATCCCACAGCTGGGCGATTTGGCGCACAGGATGTAACCGGAGAGATGATGCAGCGATTTTACCCGCTCCGCAGACCAGTTACGCATCTGATCAGTAACTTCTTCGCCGCCGTCTTTGCTGAAGCAAAGATGCACCTCATCATCGCCCTGCTTTACCAGACGCAATGCCGGACGCGGCGTAGGCAGCCCGATCGCCATTTCAGGACAGATCGGCTCAAAGCGGACAAATGGCGTAAGATCTTCAGTCGCAAAAGTAAGACGCTTATGGCCACCATCAAACCTCACGCTATCGCCGAGCAGGCATGCACTGATTCCAACGGGGATTTTTTTGCTCATACTTGTACAACCTCCGAAATCTTGTAGAGGTTTAAGTGTAGCGCAAAATGGTCAGGAATAAAGGGGGAAAACGCGGTTCCGGACCGCTTATTCTCAGAAAAAACGCAAAAAAAAGCCCGGTCAGATGACCAGGCCTGTTTTGCGAGAGGGCTCGTTACCAGAATGCGCCACCGGCGGCTTCAGACTGCGCCAGCCAGACCGGCTTTGCGCTGGTCTTGCACCAGACGCGATGCAGGTAACTGTAGAAGCGTGCCCGATCCTGTCGAAACAGCATGACAGGCAGTGCCAGAACGCCGAGAAGAACCACCAGCGTACGGCGCGCGACTATTTTATAACGTGGATAAGCCTGATACATGGTTTCTCCTCCCGGTAAGGTAAAGTGTGCGAATGTGATCTGTGTTCAACTTTACGCCAGGTTGTGTAATTTTACTACTCATCTGACCACTTATTTATCGCCTTTTTTGCTGTTTAAGAATTAACCTGTAATTTAGTTACAGATACGTTATCGCCAGGTAACATCAGAGTTTAAATGCCCGAAAGATGAAGCGCGCGGACGGCAACATAAAATATTGATAAAGTAGCGCTTCGGCCCTCAATCAAGGCAGGTATTGCGTGACCACGGTTTTGATCGTTGAAGATGAAAAAGAGATCCGCCGCTTTGTCCGGCTGGCGCTGGAAAATGAAGATCTGAAGGTGTTTGACGCCGATACGCTGCAGCGCGGACTGATTGAAGCGGCGACCCGTAAGCCTGATTTAGTGATCCTCGATCTTGGCCTGCCGGATGGGGATGGCACCGATTTTATTCGCGATCTGCGCCAGTGGAGTGCCATACCGGTGATCGTGCTGTCGGCGCGCAGTGATGAGCAGGATAAGATCGCCGCACTGGATGCCGGGGCGGATGACTATCTGACCAAACCTTTTGGCATTGGCGAACTGCTGGCGCGCGTCCGTGTTGCACTGCGCCGTCATGGTGGCCAGCAGCCCGAAGCCAGAATTCATTTTGCTGACGTCAGCGTCGATTTTGCCGCACGACGGGTACAGCGCGGCGGCAATGAGATTCACCTCACGCCGATTGAGTTTCGTCTGTTGAGCATTCTGCTGAATAATGCAGGAAAGGTGCTGACGCAGCGGCAGCTGCTGAGCCAGGTCTGGGGGCCCAATGCGGTGGAGCACAGCCACTATCTGCGCATTTATATGGGGCATCTGCGCCAGAAGCTGGAGGCGAATCCGACCCAACCGGCCCATCTGCTGACCGAAACCGGGATCGGCTATCGCTTTATGCCATGAAAAAAGGCGCCAGAGGCGCCTTCTGATAATGACAGAATCGGGTAGGTATCGCTGTAAGACGGAGCCTGCTCAGGGAACAGGGTCAGATCGGAAAGACGCAAAACCGTCATCCCTGACTGCTCGGCCCGCGCGGTTACGCACCTCATCCCTGAGGTGCGCCCGTTACCGGGCCAACGCGTTGCGTTGTTCAAAAACGCTCCCGGCGTTTTTGTCCATGGCGTGGGACGCTTTCCTCTTCTGACCCTGTCCCCCGCGCATCAGGTTAATCCGCTGCGGCAAGATATGCCCTGATGTGAGTAAGGGAGCAGTCTGAGGCGCCCGCGGCGCCTTTTCGTTGCCCGACGGATCAGGCGTTTTTCAGCACTTCGCTGACAATCTCTACCGCTTCTTTCTCAATCTGCGCGCGGTGTTCTGCGCCCAGGAAGCTTTCACAGTAGATTTTGTAAGCGTCTTCGGTGCCTGACGGACGGGCCGCAAACCAGCCATTCTCCGTCATCACTTTCAGACCACCGATTGAAGCGCCGTTACCTGGTGCTGCCGTCAGACGCGCGGTGATAGGATCACCCGCCAGCGTATCTGCGCTCACCATCTCTGGTGACAGCTTCGACAGTGCGGCTTTCTGCGCTGAAGTGGCGGATGCCTGCAGACGGTTGTAGCTTGGTGCACCGAAGCGCGCGGCCAGCTCATCATAGTGCTGCTGCGGGTTTTTACCGGTCACGGCAGTAATTTCAGCCGCCAGCAGACACATGATGATGCCATCTTTGTCCGTTGACCATGGCGTGCCGTCGAAACGCAGGAATGAAGCACCCGCGCTCTCTTCACCGCCAAAACCAAAGCTGCCGTCATACAGACCATCAACAAACCACTTGAAGCCGACCGGCACTTCCACCAGCTTGCGACCAATGTCATTAACCACACGGTCAATCATGGCGCTGGACACCAGCGTTTTACCCACGGCAACATCCTGGCCCCACTGTGGACGGTGCTGGAACAGGTAGTTGATCGCCACAGCCAGATAGTGGTTTGGATTCATCAGACCCGCCGGGGTCACAATGCCGTGACGGTCATAATCGGGATCGTTGCCAAACGCCAGATCAAACTTGTCACGGTAGGCCAGCAGACCTGCCATGGCGCTTTCAGACGAGCAGTCCATGCGCACCACGCCATCTTTATCCAGATGCATAAAGCGGAAAGTCTGATCGACCGCGTCATTGACCAGCGTCAGATCCAGCTTGTAGTGTTCCGCAATGCGCTGCCAGTAGGCGATACCGGAACCACCAAGCGGATCAACGCCCAGCTTCAGGCCCGCTTTCTGGATCGCCGGGAAATCGATAATCTCTGCCAGACCTTCAACGTAAGGCTGAATCAAATCTTTCTCAACCACATGACCACTCGCCAGTGCCTGTTCCAGCGGCAGACGTTTCACCTCTTTCAGCCCATCTTTGATCAGCTGATTGGCGCGATCTTCCACCACTTTGGTAACGTTGGTATCAGCCGGTCCGCCATTAGGTGGGTTGTACTTGATGCCGCCATCTTCCGGTGGGTTATGGGACGGCGTAATCACGATGCCGTCAGCCAGCGGGCCACCCGATTTGTTGTGCTCAAGGATCGCATTTGAGATGGCAGGGGTCGGCGTATAGCCATTGTCCTGCTGCACAATCACATCAACGCCGTTCGCTGCCAGCACTTCCAGCACCGACAGGATCGCCGGCTCAGAGAGCGCATGCGTATCTTTACCAACGTAGCAAGGCCCGGTGATGCCGTTCTTTTTACGTTCTTCAGCAATTGCCTGAGCGATAGCCAGAATGTGCATCTCGTTGAAGCTTTGACGCCCTGCACTGCCGCGATGGCCAGAGGTGCCAAATTTCACCGCGTGTTCCGGGTTCGCCACATCGGGCTGCAGGACATAATATTGTGACGTTAATTGTGCAACGTTAATCAAATCGCTCTGCTGGGCGGGTTGCCCGGCACGTGGGTGATTGGCCATTGGCGCTGCTCCCTGACGCTTAAGTTTTAGATGGTGCCGCAAACTTTCTCGGTCAGTTCCGCAGGGAACTGCATCGAGAGCATGATGTGTTCGACCATGCTGCATTTACGACCAGTATTGGTGTTGGTGATCACCCAGTACGGCGTGCCGGGCACATGCTTCGGCTTAGTATGGGTGCCATTCTGTAACAGCGTATGCTCATCACCGGCAAAATAGACGCGGGTGCGGCCCTGCAGCGATGCAGTCGCCTCAGCAAAGGCTGCGGTATCAAGACGATAGAGCGTTGACAAGATAAGCATAAAGCGATTCACCGCCCGCTTCTGCTCCGCATATTCATCGGAAAGCAGCAGCTCACGCACCGCGCGGACACGATCCTGCGGGCGCGAACCCACGGCCGCAGACTGAGACTCTTTCGCTGCCTCTTTTGAAGCTGGCTGAGCAGGCGAAGCGGGTGCAGTCTGACCAGCAGTGAACTTCAGCATACGACGCAGAATGTCGGATGCGCTTTCACCAATGTGTTGCGTGTGGCTGGCAATATAACGGTAGAGCTCTTCGTCAACTTCGATCGTTTTCATCTTATTCCGTACGGTTCTTTCTCATGACAGAACCACCTGTTTCCTGAAAAGCTCTGAGTATAGTCAGGCAATTCAAAGGATGTGCGGGTTCTAACATCAGGATTATAAAGTTAAATTCAGGCGGGTTGTTAGCAATCAAACGGTTTACGGGCAAAAGTCAGAATATGTCCTAATGCCGCCGGAACCGGCGCGCCTGAAAAGGTGAAACCATGATAACCTAAGCACAGGTCTCAAACTTAAGAACTTTGCTATGATTTTGAACGCCCGTCTGCAAACTGAACAATCCCCTGCTGATTCCCTGCCCATCCTGTTAATCCACGGTCTGTTTGGCAGTCTGGATAACCTTGGCGTGCTGGCGCGCGGGCTGAAAGATGCCGGGCCGCTGCTGCAGGTTGATGTCCGCAACCACGGACTCTCACCACGATCTGACGAGATGAACTACGCTGTAATGGCGCAGGACATGGTCGATACGCTGGATGCGCACGGCATTGAACGCGTCGCGGTGATCGGTCACTCAATGGGCGGCAAGATCGCCATGACCATGAGCGCGCTGGCACCGGACCGCATTGCGCGGCTGGTAATGATCGATATCGCCCCGGTCGACTACCAGACCCGCCGCCATGACGAGATCTTTGCCGGCATTCGTGCTGTAACCGACGCAGGCGTCTCATCCCGCAGTGAGGCGGCGACGATTATGCGCACGCTTATAGATGAAGAAGGGGTGATTCAGTTCCTGCTGAAGTCATTTCAGGCGGGCGAGTGGCGCTTCAACGTTCCGGTGCTATGGGATAACTACACCACGATTTCAGGCTGGCAGCCGGTTCCGGCCTGGGATCACCCGGCGCTGTTTATTCGCGGTGGCGACTCAGGCTATCTGGATAACCGCTACCGTGATGCGCTGCTGCAGCAGTTCCCGGCCGCGCAGGCACATGTTATTGGTGGCGCGGGACATTGGGTTCACGCAGAGAAACCCGATGCCGTTTTGCGCAGTGTCCGTCGCTTTTTTGCGCTTTAAAAGCAAATAGATGGCGGCAAAGGTTTAGGATTGGCGTCCGGAGTAAGCGTGAAGTATGATGGCGCGCTAAAATTTTGCCGCGCGTTCGTTTTGCTGCGGCAATGGCCAATAATTTATAATCTGCGCGGTGAGTGACTGGCGCCCGCCCCCATTCAGTTTTACTAAGCCATGGCAAAAGAACAGACTGACCGCACGACGCTCGATCTCTTTGCTGATGAGCGCCGCCCTGGTCGCCCCAAAACCAGTCCGCTTTCGCGTGATGAACAACTGCGCATTAACAAGCGCAATCAGCTTAAACGTGACAAAGGGCGCGGACTTCGTCGTGTCGAACTGAAAATGAACAGTGAAGCCGTCGATGCGCTCAACACGCTGGCAGAACAGCGCAATCTCAGCCGCAGCGAACTGATCGAACAGATGCTGCTGGCACAGCTCAAACTGGATTAATGCGGGCAAAACGCACGCAGGAGCAAATGTCGGGGCTTTAACCGTTCACCGGTTTTCTCTCGTCTGCTATTATTCGCTGAAATGTGCTGCGGCACACATCTCATTATCAGGATTTAAGAGGTTATTTTACTCATGGCACTCGTAGGCATCTTCTTTGGCAGCGATACCGGCAATACCGAAAACATTGCAAAAATGATCCAGAAACAGCTGGGTACAGACGTTGCAGAAGTGCATGACATCGCGAAAAGCACAAAAGAAGATCTGGAAGCGTTTGATATCCTGCTGCTGGGCATTCCGACCTGGTACTATGGTGAAGCGCAGTGCGACTGGGATGACTTTTTCCCGACGCTGGAAGAGATCGATTTCAACGGCAAGCTGGTTGCGCTGTTTGGCTGCGGCGATCAGGAAGATTACGCGGAGTACTTCTGTGATGCGATGGGCACGATCCGTGACATCATTGAGCCGCACGGTGCCGTAATTGTAGGCCACTGGTCAACTGAAGGTTATCACTTCGAGGCCTCAAAAGGGCTGGCCGATGATACCCACTTCCTGGGTCTGGCCATTGATGAAGATCGTCAGCCTGAACTGACTAACCAGCGTGTAGAGCAATGGGTTAAGCAGATTTCTGATGAACTGCAGCTGAAAGATATCCTCGAAGCCTGATCCTGTACGACTCAATGTGAGCGCCAGCTCACATTGAGGCAATGGAAATTCCTATAGAAATAATAGCCACATTTTTTTAACTTTCTCCGTTTAATCTGTAGAATACCCGCATCGATCTTCCGCTTATTTTTTCAGTCGGCAAGACTAAGCGATGTACCAACAGACATCTGCCAGAATCCTCCCCGGCCCGGTGACCTATCCCCCACAGCCCGTGATGATTCAGGCACGCCCTCTGGTTTTCATTTCATCGCTTCAGTTCTATAATGAGACGCAAATGAGAATGAGCGCAGATCGACATTCAAGGCGACAAGCCACAAAAGTGAATATAGTGACAGGACAAAATCCGCATGACTGACAACAACACCGCATTAAAGAAGGCTGGCCTGAAAGTGACGCTGCCCAGACTGAAAATTCTGGAAGTGCTTCAGGAACCTGAGTGCCATCACGTCAGTGCGGAAGATTTGTACAAACGCCTGATCGACATCGGCGAAGAGATTGGCCTGGCTACCGTTTACCGTGTCCTGAACCAGTTCGATGACGCTGGTATCGTGACCCGTCATAACTTTGAAGGCGGCAAATCTGTCTTCGAACTGACGCAGCAGCATCACCACGATCATCTGATCTGTCTGGATTGCGGCAAAGTTATTGAGTTCAGCGATGAGTCGATCGAAACGCGTCAGCGTGAAATCGCCACCCGTCATGGCATCAAGCTGACCAACCACAGCCTCTATCTCTATGGACACTGTACGCTGGGCGATTGCCGGGAAGACGAAACCCTGCACGACCAGTAACGCGGCCTGAAATAAAAAAACCGGTGAATTCACCGGTTTTTTTTCGTCTGTCTTCGGCTGTTGTATCAGGCCACCAGCGTCTCCTGCAGATAGCGCCAGCGTGGAATAGAGCTGCTGCAGTCCAGTATCGCCAGCGAGATACGGCTCTGATTATTGCCATTCATCATCTGCATTTCGCGATACTGTACGGTGATCTCTTTTTCATGATGAGAGAGGATGACGTGTTCGCAGGTGACAATGCGCATCCCTTCGCGCTGTCCCTGCAGCTGCCGGAAAAGCGCCTCGACCTCGTTCAGATTGCACTCTCTGCCCTTTGGAGTCACCATGCGGAACTCAGGATGAAAATAGGACATCAGCAGCTCAAAACTGTCGTCAGATCCGGCAGGCTGGTTAAAAATACGTTCAATGAGCTGATGTAAAACGACCACACTGTTTCTGGCTTCCAGGGCGAGAACTGTCATTTTTTTTCCTTCTGTAACCCGCTTTGCAACCTCTGAGAGCGCATAGCCTACCTGAAAGCGGATAATTCACACCCGGAAATTGATTAATTTTTTTAAACTCAGATTTCTCTCACAATGCAGCATTTAATCGGTTGCGGTTAGGTCAGAATAAATGTCGGCAATGATTAAAATCAGGGCAACAAAAAAGGGCGATAAGTCGCCCTTTTGTCATTTTATGAGGTCAGCCTCAAAAAAATTATTCGCCAGTTTTCGCCCAGGTATCACGAAGACCGACGGTGCGGTTAAACACCAGTTGCGATGGCGTAGAGTAAACGCTGTCGGCGCAGAAATAACCTTCACGCTCAAACTGGAACGGCGTGGTCGGTTCCACATCGCGCAGGCTCGGCTCCACAAAGCCCTGTTTGATCGCCAGTGACTCAGGGTTAATTACTGCCAGGAAGTCCTCTGCCGCGCCCGGATTTGGCACACTGAACAGACGATCATACAGGCGGAACTCTGCTGGTTGCGCGTGATCCGCAGATACCCAGTGAATGACCCCTTTGACCTTACGGCCATCGGCAGGATCTTTGCTCAGCGTATCTGTGTCGCTGGTACAGTAGATGCAGGTGATGTTGCCCGCTTCATCTTTAGCGACGCGCTCAGCACGAATGACATAGGCATTGCGCAGGCGAACTTCTTTGCCCAGTACCAGGCGCTTATATTGCTTGTTCGCCTCTTCGCGGAAATCGGCACGGTCGATCCAGATCTCGCGGCTGAACGGCACTTCACGCGTACCCATCTCCGGTTTACCCGGATGATTTGGCATGGTGATGATTTCGTTATGGCCTGCTGGCAGGTTTTCGATCACCACTTTCAGCGGGTCCAGTACAGCCATAGCACGTGGCGCATTCTCATTCAGGTCATCACGGATACAGGACTCCAGCGAGGCCATCTCCACAATATTATCCTGTTTGGTGACGCCAATACGACGGCAGAACTCGCGGATAGATGCTGCGGTGTAACCACGACGACGCAGACCTGAAACGGTCAGCATGCGCGGATCGTCCCAGCCTTCTACGTGCTTCTCGGTCACCAGCTGAGTGAGTTTGCGTTTCGACATCACCGCATACTCCAGATTCAGGCGCGAGAATTCATACTGACGCGGATGGACCGGAATGGTGATGTTATCCAGCACCCAGTCATAGAGTCGGCGGTTGTCCTGGAACTCCAGCGTACACAGCGAGTGCGTAATGCCTTCCAGCGCATCAGAGATGCAGTGGGTAAAGTCATACATCGGGTAGATGCACCACTTGTTGCCGGTCTGGTGGTGTTCCGCAAACTTGATGCGATAAAGCACCGGATCACGCATCACGATGAAATTAGAGGCCATGTCGATTTTAGCGCGCAGACAGGCAGTGCCTTCGGCAAACTCACCGTTTCGCATTTTCTCAAACAGCGCCAGGTTCTCTTCCACGCTGCGATCGCGATAAGGGCTGTTTTTGCCCGGCTCTTTCAGGGTGCCGCGATATTCGCGAATCTGATCCGGACTCAGCTCATCAACGTAGGCGAGACCTTTAGAAATCAGCTCGATGGCATAGTCATAAAGCTGATCAAAATAGTTTGATGAGTAACAGACCTCACCGCTCCACTCAAAACCCAGCCACTGGACGTCACGCTTGATGGATTCAACAAATTCCACATCCTCTTTAACCGGATTGGTATCGTCGAAACGCAGGTTGCATTGCCCCTGATAATCCTGGGCGATGCCAAAATTCAGACAGATCGATTTCGCATGACCAATATGCAGATAGCCATTGGGCTCCGGCGGAAAACGGGTATGCACGCAGCTGTGCTTACCGCTCGCCAAATCTTCGTCAATGATCTGACGAATAAAGTTAGTTGGGCGGGCTTCAGCCTCACTCATCTCAAAAATCCTCAATACGAATAACGGGTGATTTGTACCACGAAGTAACGGAGTATGATCCACAAAGCGTCTGAGGGAAACAACCGTTTGTTAAGCCTTTAAAACAAAAAAGGCAGGAATCGCTTCCTGCCTGTGGGGTTCTGTTGCGGGGATTAGCTTTTCACTTCATACAGCGGCGTTTCACCTGCCACCACCTGACCGCGGGCCAGTAATGTCAGACCGGCGAAATCATCGCTGTTGCTGACAACCACCGGACTCACCATCGAGCGGGCATTGGCGTTGAGGAATTCAAGGTCCATTTCCAGCACAGGTTGACCGGCGACCACCGTGGCCCCCTCTTCAACCAGGCGGGTAAAGCCTTTACCTTCCAGCGCCACGGTATCCAGTCCCATGTGCACCACAATCTCTACACCATTCTCCGTTTCCAGACAGAAGGCGTGATTGGTGTTGAAGATTTTCACCAGCGTACCGGCAATCGGAGCCACGACCCATTTGTCGCTGGGTTTGATCGCCAGACCATCGCCTACCGCCTTGCTGGCAAAGGCTTCATCCGGCACATCATCCAGCGCCACGACGTCACCGGTTACCGGTGCCAGCAATGTCGCGATGACTCGCTTCTCACTGTTCAGCACGGCCTGCGGCTTGACGTCAGGCTCCACTGGCGCATTGCTGGTAGCTGCTGCGACCGGACCCTTGGTCAGCACTTTTTTCATCGCCGAGGCAATGCTTTCGGCCTGGGTACCTACAATGATCTGCACGCTCTGCTTATTAAGACGGATCACCCCGGATGCACCCAGACGCTTCGCAACCCCCTCATTGACCTGAGCAGAATCATTCACGTTAAGACGCAGGCGGGTAATACAGGCATCGATGCTGGTTAAGTTGGCTGAGCCACCCACCGCACCGATATAACGGCGCGCCAGCGATTCAGTGGCCGTTTCATCATTGTCAGTTTTATCAACGTTAACGTCATAACCATCACTTTCATCACCTGCAACCGCCAGCTCACGACCCGGTGTCATCAGGTTGAACTTTTTGATGGTGAAGCGGAACACCACGTAGTAGATAACAAAGAAGACCAGGCCCTGCGGAATCAGCATGTACCAGTGTGTTGCCAGCGGGTTACGGGTCGACAGCACCATATCCACCAGCCCGGCGCTGAAACCAAATCCAGCAATCCAGTGCATGCTGGCAGCGATAAAGACCGCGATGCCGGTCAGGACGGCGTGGATGAGATAGAGCACTGGCGCCACGAACATGAAGGAGAATTCCAGCGGTTCGGTGATACCGGTAAAGAAAGCAGCAAACGCTGCAGCCAGCATGATACTACCCACTTTGACACGGTTCTCTGGACGGGCACAGTGGTAGATAGCCAGCGCAGCACCCGGCAGACCAAACATCATAATCGGGAAGAAGCCAGCCTGATAACGACCAGTAATGCCCACGGTTGCCGAACCATCTGCCAGTGACTGCGCACCGCCCAGGAATTTAGGAATGTCATTAATGCCGGCAACATCAAACCAGAACACCGAGTTCAGAGCATGATGCAGGCCGACAGGAATTAGCAGGCGGTTGAAGAAGGCGTAGATACCGGCGCCGGCAGAGCCGAGCTTCTGGATATGTTCACCAAAATTAACCAGACCATTAAACACCACGGGCCAGATATACATCAGGATAAAAGCAACAAAGATCATCAGGAACGAGACGAGAATTGGTACCAGCCGGCGTCCGCTGAAGAAGGAAAGCGCTTTAGGCAGCTCGACATGGCTGAAGCGGTTATAGATCTCTGCCGACAGAATACCGACAAGGATGCCGACAAACTGGTTTTCAATTTTGCCAAAGGCAGCTGGCACCTGATCCAAAGGAATTTTCTGAATCATTGACACTGCCGCTGGTGAGCAGAGCGTGGTGACCACCAGAAAGCCGACATAGCCAGTCAGCGCAGCGGCACCATCTTTATCTTTTGACATGCCATAGGCAATACCGATCGCGAACAGCACCGACATGTGCTCAATGATTGCCGCACCCGACTTGATCAGCAATGCAGCCAGCGCATTATCTGCGCCCCAGCTGACTGGATCAAGATAGTAACCCACCCCCATTAATATCGCTGCTGCTGGCAGGGTTGCTACCGGCACCATCAGTGCGCGCCCCACCTTCTGTAAATAACCTAACATACCCCTTCCCCCTATGAACCTGACTTGTCGCTTTGCGCCGCTTAATGTTGTTATGTCAGCTGCAAAGATCGTTAATACACTGCATATCACGCAGCGAAGTGTAATGATAAATTAATTCGCCTCGCAAATTAAAACCCTGGAAAATGTGACTTTTATCACTAAAAAACATCATGTCACACGGCATCATCTGGCTATCACCATAAACTTATTTTATGATCCGAAATATTGAATTACGCTCCGCCCGTAGCGAGAATAGACAATCTGCTCAGGCTGATGACTAACGCAACGGTTTAGCGATCCCCTTTCCATTTTTAATTGAGGTGAAACATGAGACTGATTCCATTAGCAACGCCAACCCAGGTAGGTAAATGGGCCGCCCGACATATTGTTAACCGCATCAATGCGTTTAACCCGACGGCGGACAGACCTTTTGTTCTGGGTCTGCCAACCGGCGGCACGCCACTGGAGGCGTACAAGCACCTGATTGAGATGCACAAAGCGGGCCAGGTCAGTTTTAAACATGTCGTGACCTTCAATATGGATGAATATGTCGGTCTGCCAAAAGAGCATCCTGAAAGCTATCACAGCTTTATGTATCGCAATTTCTTCGATCACGTTGATATTCAACCGGAAAATATCAACCTGCTGAATGGTAATGCGCCCGATATTGACGCAGAATGTCGTCAGTACGAAGAGAAAATTCGCGCACTGGGTAAAATTCACCTGTTTATGGGCGGCGTCGGCAACGACGGTCATATCGCCTTTAACGAACCGGCGTCTTCACTGGCTTCCCGTACCCGCATTAAAACCCTGACCCATGATACCCGCGTGGCGAACTCGCGCTTCTTTAATGGCGACGTTGATCAGGTACCTAAATATGCGCTGACGGTCGGTGTTGGCACGCTGCTGGATGCTGAAGAAGTGATGATTCTGGTTACCGGCCATGTTAAAGCACAGGCACTGCAGGCAGCGGTTGAAGGTAATGTTAACCATATGTGGACCATCAGTTGCCTGCAGCTGCATGCGAAATCGGTGGTGGTCTGTGATGAGCCAGCCACTATGGAACTGAAAGTGAAAACCGTGAAATATTTCCGCGAAATGGAAGCGGAAAATATGAAAGGCGTGTAACAGAATAGTGTCCTGCCCTGCTGTTACGTTAAGTGACAGCAGGCCAGGAAGGGAGAAGAGAGATGTACGCATTAGTAAACGGTCGGATCTACAGCGGCCATGAGATTCTGGATAATCACGCCGTCGTGGTGGCAAACGGGCACATTGCGCGCGTCTGCCCGCGTGAATCGCTGTCGGCTGATATTGAGCAGCGCGATATGGCGGGTGCGATTATTGCGCCGGGTTTTATCGATCTGCAGCTCAATGGCTGCGGTGGGGTACAGTTCAATGACAGCCTGGATGCGCTCAGCATTGAGACGCTGGAAACGATGCAGCGCGCCAATGAAAAGTCTGGCTGCACCAGCTTTTTACCGACGCTGATCACCAGCAGCGACGCGCTGATGAAGCGGGCGATTGAAACCATGCGCGCTTACCTGCAGAAACATCAGCATCAGGCATTGGGTCTGCATCTGGAAGGCCCGTGGCTGAGCAAAGCGAAAAAAGGCACCCACGATCCGGCACTGATTCGCCTGCCGGATGCGGCGATGGTGCAGTATCTTTGCGACAACGCAGACGTCATCACCAAAGTTACCCTGGCACCTGAAAACGCAGGCAGCGACGTAATTCGTCAGTTGACCGACGCCGGAATCATTGTCTCAGCGGGTCACTCGAATGCGACCTATGAAGAGGCGAAAGCGGGTTTTTCTGCTGGCGTGAGTTTCGCAACCCACCTCTACAATGCTATGCCGACCTTTGCAGGACGTGAACCCGGGCTTATCGGTGCGCTGTTTGATTCGCCTGATGTATACTGCGGCATTATTGCGGATGGTTTACATGTACATTACGCTAACGTGCGCAATGCAAAACGCATTAAAGGCGACAAACTGGTGCTGGTAACCGATGCCACCGCACCGGCTGGCGCTGACATCAGCGAGTTTATTTTTGCTGGCAAAACAATCTATTATCGTGACGGCCTCTGTGTTGACGAAAACGGCACACTCAGTGGTTCGGCCCTGACGATGATTGAAGCAGTACAAAACAGCGTCGAGCATGTCGGCATCGCACTGGACGAAGCGTTACGCATGGCATCACTTTACCCGGCACGGGCGATGGGCGTGGAAAGACAGTTGGGCTCGATCGAAGCAGGAAAAATCGCGAACCTGACTGTGTTTACGCGCGACTTTAAAATCATAAAGACGTTAGTCAACGGAGACGACGTCCTGAGCGAGTAAGCACTGAATGACCACTGGCGGCCAGTCACAAATAGGAAATGTCGATCTTGTTAAGCAACTTAATAGCGCAGCGGTTTACCGGCTGATTGATCAACAGGGGCCGATATCGCGCATTCAGATTGCCGAACTCAGCCAGCTCGCCCCCGCCAGCGTCACCAAAATTACCCGCCAGTTGATTGAGCGCGGCCTGATCAAAGAGGTAGACCAGCAGGCGTCTACCGGTGGTCGCCGCGCTATCTCGATTATCACTGAAACCCGTCACTTCCATACCATCGGGGTTCGCCTCGGCCGCAACGATGCCACCCTGACCCTGTTCGACCTCAGCGGTAAGTCGCTGGCGCAGGAGGATTATGCGCTGCCGGAACGCACCCAGGAGACGCTGGAGCATGCGCTGTTTAACGCCATCAGCGGCTTCATCGGGCAGCACCAGCGTAAAATACGCGAGCTGATCGCGATTTCCGTTATCCTGCCGGGCCTGGTTGACCCGATTAACGGCGTGATCCGTTATATGCCGCACATCTCTGTCAGCCACTGGCCGCTGGTCGCCAGTCTGAAAAAACGGTTCAGCGTCACCAGCTTTGTGGGGCACGATATTCGCAGTCTGGCGCTGGCCGAGCACTATTTCGGTGCAAGCCGCGACTGTGCTGACTCAATCCTGGTGCGCTTACACCGCGGCACCGGTGCCGGCATTATTGCCAACGGCCATATTTTCCTCGGCAGCAACGGCAATGTCGGCGAAATCGGCCATATCCAGGTTGACCCGCTTGGCGAGCGCTGTCACTGCGGTAACTTTGGCTGCCTGGAAACCATTGCCGCTAACGGTGCCATTGAGAATCGTGTGCGGCATCTGCTGAATCAGGGCTATCCCAGCGTACTGACGCTGGAGGCATGCCAGATGTCCCACATCTGCAAAGCGGCCAATCAGGGTGATGCGCTGGCCTGCGAAGTGGTCGAACAGGTAGGCCGGTATCTCGGCAAAGCGATTGCCATCGCGATTAACCTGTTTAATCCACAAAAAGTGGTGCTGGCGGGCGAGATTACGGAAGCAGAAAAAGTGCTGCTGCCCGCGATTGAAGGCTGCATCAACACCCAGGCGTTAGAAGCCTTTCGTAAAAATCTGCCGGTCGTGCGTTCGACCGTGGATCACCGTTCTGCGATCGGCGCATTTGCGCTGGCTAAACGTGCCATGCTTAACGGCATTCTGCTGCAACATCTTCTGGAAGACTAAGCTAACCCGCTGTTGTGGCGGGCCACATCGGATCTGACTATGACCATTAAAAGCGTAATTTGTGATATCGATGGCGTGCTGATGCACGACAACACGGCCGTTCCTGGCGCACAGGAATTTTTACAACGCATTCTGGCCAAAGAGATGCCGCTGGTGGTGCTGACGAACTATCCCTCGCAGACCGAGCAGGATCTGGCTAACCGCTTTGCTTCGGCTGGTGTCGAGGTTCCTGAATCCGTTTTCTACACCTCGGCCATGGCTACCGCCGACTTCCTGCGTCGTCAGGAGGGCAAAAAGGCGTATGTCATTGGTGAAGGCGCGCTGATTCATGAGCTTTATAAAGCGGGCTTTACCATTACGGATGTGAATCCCGATTTTGTCATTGTCGGGGAGACGCGTTCATTCAACTGGGACATGATGCACAAAGCGGCCTTCTTCGTGGCTAACGGCGCGCGCTTTATCGCCACCAACCCCGATACGCACGCGCGCGGCTTTATACCCGCCTGTGGTGCGCTCTGCGCCGGGATTGAGAAGATATCAGGCCGCAGCCCGTTTGTGGTGGGCAAACCCAGCCCCTACATCATGCGCGCCGCGCTGAATAAAATGCAGGCCCACTCGGAAGAGACGGTCATTGTGGGTGATAACCTGCGAACCGATATTCTCGCCGGTTTCCAGGCAGGTCTGGAAACGGTACTGGTGCTGTCAGGCGTCTCGACGCTGAGTGATATCGATGCCATGCCGTTCCGTCCGGACTGGATCTACCCTTCTGTTGCCGATATTGATCTGTTCTGATTCATTTTTCTTATGACGCATCCGGTTAATCTGTGATGCGTCCCCCTTTTTTTGCATGGCTCCCGCCTACTTTCCTGCCTGTTTTTTACTCACAAACGCCATTTCATTGCCGATCCAATAACAAAACAACATTAAAATTATCGTTTATTCAATTTTATTGCCATGTGAGCAATATTTTTATCAGTAAATCACGATTTCTCTTGCATTGAATGCACCAAATAGCGCATTTTCTTATCTATCACGCAGCGTCAGGCTGCCGGACAAACGCAAAAGATAACATCGCCGTAAGGTGAGATCAGGAGTCAGTTATGTGTTCAATTTTTGGTGTGCTGGATCTGAAAACCGATCCTGTTGAGCTGCGCAAAAAAGCGCTGGAATGTTCACGCTTAATGCGTCATCGCGGCCCGGACTGGTCAGGCGTCTATGCAGATGACACGGCTATTCTGGCGCATGAACGCCTCTCAATTGTTGACGTTAACAACGGCGCACAGCCACTGTACAACGCCGATCACACCCACGTACTGGCCGTTAACGGCGAAATTTACAACCATCAGGCGCTGCGCGCTGAGCTCAGCGATCGCTATGAATTTCAGACCGGTTCTGACTGTGAAGTGATTCTGGCGCTCTATCAGGAGAAAGGTGTCGATTTCCTTGATGAGCTGGAAGGCATGTTCGCCTTTATCCTCTATGACAGCGTTAAGAAATCGTATCTGATTGGCCGCGACCATATCGGCATCATCCCGCTTTATATGGGTAACGATGAACACGGCAACCTGTTTGTTGCGTCAGAAATGAAAGCGCTGGTACCAGCCTGCCGTTCGATCAAAGAGTTCCCGCCAGGAAGCTACCTCTCCAGCACCGATGGCGAAATCCGTCGTTACTGGCAGCGTGACTGGATGGAGTACAAAAACGTTGAGCACAACACCACCGATGCGGCTGGCCTGAAGCATGCGCTGGAAGAGTCGGTGAAAAGCCACCTGATGTCAGATGTGCCTTACGGTGTGCTGCTGTCAGGCGGTCTGGACTCCTCCATCATTTCCGCCGTGACCAAGCGTTTTGCGGCAAAGCGTGTTGAAGACCAGGATAAAAGTGACGCGTGGTGGCCGCAGCTACACTCCTTCGCGGTCGGGCTGGAAGGTTCACCTGATTTAAAAGCAGCAAAATCTGTCGCGGAACATCTGGGCACCGTGCACCACGAAATCCATTTCACCGTGCAGGAAGGTCTGGATGCGATTCGCGATGTGATTTATCACATTGAAACCTATGACGTCACGACCATTCGCGCCTCTACGCCGATGTACTTAATGTCGCGTAAAATAAAAGCAATGGGCATTAAGATGGTGCTGTCGGGCGAAGGCGCAGATGAAGTGTTTGGCGGCTATCTCTACTTCCATAAAGCGCCAAACGCCAAAGAGTTCCACGAAGAAAACGTGCGTAAACTGCAGGCGCTGCATATGTTCGACTGTGCCCGTGCCAACAAAGCGATGTCCGCCTGGGGCGTTGAAGCCCGCGTACCCTTCCTGGATAAAAAATTCCTGGATGTGGCCATGCGTATCAACCCTGCCGACAAAATGTGTGGCAGCAACGGTAAAATGGAGAAACACATTCTGCGTGAATGCTTCTCCTCATACCTGCCTGAGAGCGTAGCGTGGCGTCAGAAAGAGCAGTTCTCTGATGGTGTGGGTTACAGCTGGATCGACTCACTCAAGGAAGTGGCCGCGAAACAAATCAGTGACCAGCAGCTGGCAACCGCCCATTTCCGCTTCCCGTTCAACACGCCGGGTTCGAAAGAAGCTTATCTCTATCGTGAAATCTTCGAAGAGCTGTTCCCGTTAGCCAGTGCGGCAGAGTGTGTGCCTGGCGGTCCATCCGTTGCCTGTTCTTCAGCCAAAGCAATTGAGTGGGATGAAGCGTTTAAAAACATGGACGATCCTTCCGGACGTGCCGTGGGTGTGCATCAGTCAGCCTATAAATAACCTGACATAAAGCCACCAGAATGGGCCTGTTATGGCCCATTTTTTTTACGATTAGCGTTGTATTCACTGAAAAATTGCCGAATAAACCGCCAGGCTGGTTATAAGCCAGTCAAACAGCGATTATCTGGCAAAAAACGGTAAAAAACTTGTTGACGCTGTCTGGTCAACTCCGCATAATGCGCCCCGCAACGCCGATGAAGGTAACGCGAAAAAAAGATGGCTACGTAGCTCAGCTGGTTAGAGCACAGCACTCATAATGCTGGGGTCACAGGTTCGATTCCCGTCGTAGCCACCATCTTTTTTTGCGGGAGTGGCGAAATTGGTAGACGCACCAGATTTAGGTTCTGGCGCCGCAAGGTGTGCGAGTTCAAGTCTCGCCTCCCGCACCATTTCATTATTCGGCAGCGTGGATGGGATATCGCCAAGCGGTAAGGCACCGGTTTTTGATACCGGCATTCCCTGGTTCGAATCCAGGTATCCCAGCCAATTTCGATGATTCTCGTGTGCTGAGAACGGACGAATGGGATATCGCCAAGCGGTAAGGCACCGGTTTTTGATACCGGCATTCCCTGGTTCGAATCCAGGTATCCCAGCCACCATTGAAATGCAGTACAATTTGGCTACGTAGCTCAGCTGGTTAGAGCACAGCACTCATAATGCTGGGGTCACAGGTTCGATTCCCGTCGTAGCCACCATATAATTGGGGTGTCGCCAAGCGGTAAGGCACTGGTTTCTGATACCAGCATTCCGGGGTTCGAATCCCTGCACCCCAGCCATACAAAGACAATTTGAAAAACCCATTATTGGGGTGTCGCCAAGCGGTAAGGCACTGGTTTCTGATACCAGCATTCCGGGGTTCGAATCCCTGCACCCCAGCCAAATTGCACAACCAGGCCCGCTTTTGCGGGCTTTGTTGTTTTTGTCCCTTCTCCACCATCCAGATTACTGGCCCGCCCTGCGGCGAGCCTCAATGCGCATTGGGTTATAAACCCAGCGCGTAGCGCAATACCTGCCGCTTCAGTACGCCAGAATGTTCAGCAGCAATCAGTCCGAGATTTCGCGCAAGCCTCAGCGGTGCCAGCTGGTTGCTGAAGGCAAAATAAAAGAGATCCATCCCGCCCTGCATCAGCAGATTGTCTTTGCGACGCTGCCGGTGATAGCGCTGCAATACCCGCTCTGAGGCCCAGTCCTCCGCCGCATCGCGTGCGCTCACCAGCACATCAATCAACGCATCAATATCGCGATAGCCCAGATTCACGCCCTGCCCGGCTAGCGGATTAATGGTATGCGCGGCATCGCCGACCAGCGCCAGCCCTGGAAGGACATAACGTGAAGCATGACGGCGCACCAGCGGGAAGCCGCCCGCCGCATGGGCTTTAAACCGTCCCAACCGCGCCGGGAAGTGGCTGGCAATTTCTTTCTCCAGCTGAGCTATCGGCATCGCCTGAAGCTGACGCACTCTTGCGGGCGCGTCATACCAGACCAGCGAGGCCCGGTTACCATACAGCGGCAAAAAGGCGCGTGGTCCCTGAGGCGTAAAGTGCTGCCAGGTCGCATCCCCTGCCGGATGATCGCAGGTCACGCTGATCAGTAAACAGGACTGCGCATAGCTCCAGCCATGAATCCCGATTCCGGCCATCTGCCGCACCTGCGAGTTTGCGCCATCTGCACCCATCACCAGCCGGGTATGCAAAGCCATGCCGTCGTTAAGATCGACGCGCCAGCCGCCATTTTCTGGCTGCAGGTTTTCCAGCGTGGCCGGGCAATAGCAGGTCACGCCCAGCGACTGCATCTCCTCCCATAACGCCCGCTGAAGCACGCTGTTCTCGACCATAAAGCCCAGTTCAGGCAAGCCCAGCGAGGCTGCATCAAAACTCACCTGTGCGGTCTGCCACTCCCAGGTTTCCAGCCTGCGATAGGGCGCACTGCGCATTGCTTCGACCCGCGGCCAGACATTGAGCTGCTTCAGCAACGCCACCGAGGAAGATCCGATCGCTGAAATTCGCAGATCGGGATCGCTGTCGGCATCAAACGGCGCGGGTTCGGCACGCTCAATCACCGCCACGCGAAAATGTTGCTGTGTCAGACCACAGGCCAGCGCAGCACCGACCATACCACCGCCGACAATCACGACATCAAACTGATTACCCTGCATTGCTTAACTCCCTCTCTTATTCCCGCCAGCCTGCGCATCGCGGGTCTGAATAGAGCAAAGTGTACCGGAAAACCCGATGGCTGGCAGAAAAGCCCTCAGGCTGGTCACCACAGCATCAAAGCATTACAATATGCGCCCCGCACTTCACTGCACTGAATCAATGGCTAGCGCGATGACAAAAAAACTGCATATCAAAACCTGGGGATGTCAGATGAATGAGTATGATTCATCCAAGATGTCTGATCTGCTGAACAGTACGCACGGCTATACGCTGACTGAGGTCCCTGAAGAGGCGGATATCCTGTTACTTAACACCTGCTCCATTCGTGAGAAAGCGCAGGAAAAGGTGTTTCACCTGCTGGGACGCTGGAGAAAACTCAAAGAGCGCAACCCGGATGTGATCATTGGCGTGGGTGGCTGTGTGGCGTCGCAGGAAGGCGATCACATTCGTCAGCGTGCCCCCTGCGTGGATATTGTGTTTGGTCCGCAGACGCTGCACCGCCTGCCGGAGATGATCAACACCGTGCGCGGTACCAAAAGCCCGGTAGTCGACATCAGCTTCCCGGAAATTGAGAAATTTGACCGTCTGCCGGAACCGCGTGCAGAAGGCCCGACAGCCTTTGTCTCCATTATGGAAGGCTGCAACAAATATTGTACTTTCTGCGTGGTGCCTTACACCCGTGGTGAGGAAGTGAGCCGTCCCAGCGATGATATTCTGCTGGAGATCGCCCAGCTGGCGGCGCAGGGCGTGCGTGAAGTTAACCTGTTGGGTCAGAACGTCAACGCTTATCGTGGTGCCACCTTTGATGGTGAGATCTGTACCTTCGCTGAGCTGCTGCGCCTGGTCGCCGCAATCGACGGCATCGACCGCATTCGCTTCACCACCAGCCACCCGATTGAGTTCACCGATGACATCATTGATGTCTATCGCGATACCCCGGAGCTGGTGAGTTTCCTGCATCTGCCGGTTCAGAGCGGCTCAGACCGTATTCTGACGCTGATGAAGCGCGCGCATACCGCGCTGGAGTATAAGGCGATTATCCGTAAGCTGCGCGCGGCGCGCCCGGATATTGAGATCAGCTCCGACTTCATCATCGGCTTCCCGGGTGAAACCCAGCAGGATTTCGAGCAGACCATGAAGCTCATCGCCGACATCAATTTCGACGTCAGCTTCAGCTTTGTCTATTCTGCGCGTCCCGGTACGCCCGCAGCTGACCTGCCGGATGATGTCAGTGAAGAGGAGAAAAAGCAGCGTCTGTGGATCCTGCAGGACCGCATTAACCAGCAGGCGCAGGCAATCAGTCGCCGCATGCTCGGCACCGTGCAGCGTATTCTGGTGGAAGGCATCTCCCGCAAGAACGTCATGGAAGTCTCTGGCCGTACCGAAAACAACCGCGTAGTCAATTTTGAAGGCACGCCTGAGATGATTGGCCGCTTTGTGGATGTTGAAATTGTTGATGTCTACACCAACTCGCTGCGCGGCAGGCTGGTACGTACTGAAGAAGAGATGGGCCTGCGTATGGTGCAAAGCCCGGCTTCCGTGATTGCCCGTACCCGCAAAGAAAACGACATCGGCGTGGGTCTGTTCCAGCCGTGATACCTGCTATATTGTGCGGCAGCGCGCATTGCGTTGCTGCCAGGTTCACACCACGACACTTGGTTTCTGAAAGTGCCGCCCAAATATCTCCCCTTAAGCTTGCGCCCAGGCGTTACGGCATAAATAATTTCGTTATGGTGCATCCGGTTAAGCCCAACGGTGCGTCAGACACATCCCATAACTGGCCCTGAGTGACCCAAAGGATTCGTTTGAATATCGAAACTCGTGAAATCGCCCTTGAACCGGCTGATAACCGTCGTCTGATGAGCCTGTGTGGGCCTTTCGACGATAATGTGAAACAGCTTGAGCGTCGTCTGGGCATTGAGATCAATCGTCGCGACAACGTCTTTAAGCTGGTAGGACGCCCACTTTGCGTCAATGCTGCCGCAGATATTCTCAAGACCTTGTATGTTGATACCGCGCCAATGCGTGGTGAGATCCCGGATATCGAGCCAGACCAGATTCACCTGGCGATCAAAGAGAGCCGGGTACTGGAGCAAACCGCCGAAAGCGTGCCGGAATACGGTAAAGCGGTCAATATTAAGACCAAGCGTGGTGTGATCAAACCGCGCACGCCAAATCAGGCCCAGTACATCGCGAATGTACTCGACCACGACATTACCTTTGGTGTCGGCCCGGCCGGTACCGGTAAAACCTATCTGGCGGTGGCCGCGGCCGTGGATGCGCTGGAACGTCAGGAAATTCGCCGCATCATGCTGACCCGCCCTGCCGTCGAAGCGGGTGAAAAGCTCGGCTTCCTGCCAGGCGACCTGAGTCAGAAAGTCGACCCTTATCTGCGTCCGCTCTACGATGCGCTGTTTGAAATGCTCGGCTTCGAGCGCGTTGAAAAGCTGATGGAGCGTAACGTTATTGAAGTTGCCCCGCTGGCTTACATGCGCGGTCGTACCCTGAACGATGCGTTCATCATTCTTGATGAGAGCCAGAACACCACTATCGAGCAGATGAAGATGTTTCTGACGCGCATCGGCTTTAACTCCAAAGCGGTGATTACCGGTGACGTTACCCAGATCGATCTGCCGCGTCACGTCAAGTCGGGTCTGCGTCATGCTATCGAGGTGCTGGCAGACGTGGAAGAGATCAGCTTTAACTTCTTCCACAGCGAAGATGTGGTGCGCCATCCAGTGGTTGCCCGCATTGTCACCGCTTATGAAGCCTGGGAAGCCGCCGATCAGACCCGCCGTGACCAGCAGGCCGAAGAGCGTAAACGTGAAGCGCTGGCAGCACAGAGCGCCACGCAGGAGAGCAAATGAGCGAGGTGATTCTCGACCTGCAGGTCGCCTGTGATAACACCGCTGATTTGCCTGAAGAAAGCCAGTTTCACCGCTGGCTCTCAGCGGCTGTCACCCCTTTCCAGCCTGAAAGCGAAGTCACAGTACGTCTGGTTGATGAAGCGGAAAGTCATGAGCTTAATCTGACTTATCGTGGCAAAGATAAGCCGACTAACGTCCTGTCCTTCCCGTTTGAAGCGCCGCCGGGCATTGAGCTGCCGCTGCTGGGCGATCTGATCATCTGCCGTCAGGTGGTTGAGCAGGAAGCGGCAGAGCAGGGAAAAAGCGTTGAAGCCCACTGGGCACACATGGTGGTACACGGTACGCTCCACCTGCTGGGTTACGACCATATTGAAGACGATGAAGCTGACGAAATGGAAGGACTGGAGACCGAGATAATGCTTGCTCTTGGGTATCCTGATCCGTACATTTCGGAGAAAGAAGACGCCTGAATCCTGAATTCAGGCTATCCGGCTGTCAGCACGGTTTGCTGACAGCACCTGTTCCTCACCAGAGAGATCTTTAAAAACCGCCATGAGCGACGACCATTCTCAAAACAGCGATGCACCCAGTAGTAAAAAGGGATTTTTCTCCCTGTTAATCAACCAACTCTTTCACGGTGAACCTAAAAACCGTGATGAGCTCCTGGAGCTGATCCGCGACTCAAATAATAAAGAGCTGATTGACCAGGACACCCGCGACATGCTCGAAGGGGTTCTGGATATTGCGGAGCAGCGCGTGCGTGACATCATGATCCCGCGCTCGCAAATGATCACCCTGAAACGTAATCAGAGCCTCCAGGAGTGTCTGGATGTCATTATCGACTCCGCGCACTCCCGCTTCCCGGTGATCAGCGAAGACAAAGATCATGTGGAAGGGATTCTGATGGCGAAAGACCTGCTGCCGTTTATGAGCAGTGAATCAGAGCCGTTCAGCATCGAGAAAGTGCTGCGTCCTGCGGTGGTGGTGCCTGAAAGTAAGCGTGTCGACCGGATGCTGAAAGAGTTCCGCTCCCAGCGTTACCACATGGCGATTGTTATTGATGAGTTTGGTGGTGTTTCCGGTCTGGTCACCATCGAAGATATTCTCGAGCTGATCGTGGGTGAGATTGAAGATGAGTATGACGATGAAGAAGATCGTGATATCCGTCAGCTCAATCGCCACACCTTCACGGTGCGCGCACTGACCGCCATTGAAGATTTCAATGAGGTGTTTGGCACGCAGTTCAGTGATGATGAAGTCGATACCATTGGTGGTCTGGTCATGCAGGGCTTCGGCCATCTGCCCGCACGTGGTGAAAGCATTGAGATTGAGGGTTACCAGTTCAAGGTGGCGATGGCTGACAGCCGCCGCATCATCCAGGTTCACGTGACTATCCCGGAAAATTCGCCACAACCCCAACTGGAAGACGAATAAGTCTATGGCATTAGCCTCACTCTACCCGCGCCAGCGGGTTCGCCTGCTGCTGGCTTTAATAACGGGTGCACTGGGTACCCTCGCCTTCTCTCCCTACGATTTCTGGCCTGCCGCTCTGCTCTCGCTGTGCGGCTTACAGCTGCTGACTCTGAACCGCACAAGCCCGCAGGCCACTGCAATCGGCTTTGTGTGGGGAGTGGGTCTGTTCGGCAGCGGTATTAACTGGGTCTATGTCAGTGTTGCCACCTTTGGCGGCATGCCTGGTCCGGTCAATGTTTTTATCGTGGCGCTGCTGGCGGCGTATCTGGCGGTCTACCCGGCGCTGTTTGCAGGCGTACTGAATCGACTCTGGCCGCGCACGACGCTATGGCGTCTGGCGCTGGCAGCACCGGCATTGTGGCAGATCACTGAGTTTCTGCGCGGCTGGGTGTTGACCGGTTTCCCGTGGCTGCAGTTTGGTTACAGCCAGATTGACGGTCCGTTAAAAGGCCTGGCCCCGCTGGCGGGTGTCGAGACCCTGACTTTCCTGCTGATGGTCGTCGCTGGCCTGCTGGCTTATGCCATGCAGCAGCGCAATGTCAGAAGCCTGGTGGCAGCGTTATTGCTGCTGGCCCTGCCGTGGCCGCTGCGCTACATCCAGTGGGTTCAGCCAATGCCTGAGCGCGCCGTCGACGTGGCGCTGGTGCAGGGGAATATCCCGCAGTCGATGAAGTGGGATCCACAGCAGTTGCTCACTACCCTGCGCATCTATAACGGTCTCAGTCAGCCCCTGATGGGCAAAGCGCCGATCATTATCTGGCCTGAATCGGCGATTACCGATCTGGAAAGCAATCAGCAGCCGTTCCTGCGTTCGCTGGATGACGAACTGCGTGAACGCGGCAGCTCACTGGTCACCGGCATCGTCGACTCACGGCTGGAGCAGAACCGTTATCACGACTACAACACGGTGATCGTGCTGGGCGGCAAAACCCCGTACAACTACTTCAGCGGCAATCGTTACCAGAAGAATCATCTGGTACCGTTTGGTGAATTTGTGCCGCTGGCCGATCTGTTGCGGCCGCTGGCCCCGTTCTTCGATCTGCCGATGTCGGCCTTCAGCCGTGGCAACTACCTTCAGCCGCAACTCAGCGTGGCGGGCTATAACCTGACCACCGCCATCTGTTATGAGATCGTGCTGGGTGAGCAGGTGCGGGCTAACTTCCATCCCGACACCAGTTTCCTGCTGACCGTTTCGAACGATGCCTGGTTTGGTCACTCTATCGGACCGTGGCAGCACTTCCAGATGGCGAGAATGCGGGCGCTGGAGCTGGGACGTCCGCTGTTGCGCAGCACCAACAATGGTGTGACGGCGGTAGTGAATGCCAGCGGTGATGTGGAGGCAATGCTGCCGCAGTTTACCCGCGATGTGCTGACCAGCAAGGTCACCCCGACGCAGGGGGAAACCCCGTATGCGCGGGCGGGCATCTGGCCAGTCTGGTCACTGACGCTGCTGGCAGCGCTGATAGCCCTGCTGCGCCGACGCCGATAACCTGTCCGATCCTTAAAGGCGAAGCCCAGGCTTCGCCTTTTTTCTTTACTGCCCCCGGTATATCTCACTCCCCGGACCACATACTCTGCTGCCTTTCTCGCCCTGTACCGCTTTCTGGCACGATGATTGCAGAATGTTTCACTGTTTTTCGCCGACAGGCGGGTTGCAGGCGCTGATGCCTGGCCGTTTGCACCAAAACAGTCGCCTCTGCTGCACCGTAAACGCGCAGAGCAAGATATTTGCCTTTTTTTGGTGCGGATTGCCTCGCAAAAAAGAAACTTTTTTGTTTCATTGCGTTAACAATCCGCTATGTTAGTGACTCTTCTGCGCCCGTTTAGCCCGCAGAATGAGCAGAAACGCAGCAAAAAACAGACACAACATCATAATCAGCACAGGTAATAGCCTGGGCCTTTTTCATACGAAGGAGTTGGAACATGCAACTACGCAAAGTGGCATTATCTCTTCTGCTGATCAGCGCAGCGGCGGGAGCGGCCCAGGCGGAAGATCTCAGCGGCACCCTGAAGAAGATCAATGACAACGGCGTCATTGTGGTCGGGCATCGCGAATCATCAGTTCCCTTTTCTTACTATGACAACCAGCAAAAAGTCGTCGGCTATTCACAGGCTTACTCAAACGCCATTGTGGAAGCTATTAAAGCGAAGCTGAACAAGCCGGATCTGCAGGTCAAAATGATCCCGATCACCTCACAAAACCGTATTCCGCTGCTGCAAAACGGCACCTACGATTATGAGTGTGGCTCTACCACCAATAACCTTGAGCGCCAGAAACAGGCCGCGTTCTCTGACACCATTTTTGTCATCGGCACCCGTCTGCTGGTGAAGAAAGATGGCCCGATCAAAGATTTCGCTGATCTGAAAGGCAAAACGGTGGTTGTGACATCAGGAACCACCTCTGAAGTGCTGCTGCATAAACTCAACGACGAACAAAAACTGGATATGCGCATCATCAGCGCCAAAGATCATGGTGACTCTTTCCGTACACTGGAAACCGGTCGTGCCGTGGCTTTCATGATGGATGATGCTCTGCTGGCCGGCGAACGCGCCAAAGCCAAGAAGCCGGATAACTGGGAAATCTTAGGTACGCCGCAGTCAAAAGAGGCCTATGGCTGCATGCTGCGTAAAGATGATCCACAGTTTAAAGCGCTGGTCGATGAAACCATTGCTAAAGCCCAGACCTCTGGCCAGGCAGAAAAATGGTTCGATACCTGGTTCAAACAGCCGATTCCACCAAAGAATCTGAACATGAACTTTGAACTCTCTGATGACATGAAAGCCCTGTTCAAAACGCCGAATGACAAAGCACTGAATTAACAAAAAAATACCCAATGGAGCTCAGATTGCATTAATGCGGCAAGAGAATGTATCCCGGAGAGCTTACTCAGGTAAGTCATTCGGGTGAGTGAACATAGCCGACCAAAATGCAGCCTGAAAGACGGCGGGTATAACAAGGGCAGCCTGGCTGCCCTCTCGATTGCTGAAACCGCGGCATGGACAGACAGACTGACACGGGTCGTTCCCCTGAGTCAGGAAATAAAACGCCGTTCATCAATCTTCAGGGTAGCTTAGCTACCCTTTTTTTCCGGAGCTCGTTATGGGTATCAATTGGAACTGGGGCATTTTCCTCGAACAGGCCCCGTTCGGTAACACGACCTACCTCGGCTGGCTGTGGTCCGGTTTTCAGGTGACGATAGCCGTCTCCTGCTGCGCCTGGATTATCGCCTTCTGCGTGGGTTCATTTTTCGGCATTCTGCGCACTGTGCCTAATCGCCTGCTGGCGACCATTGGCACCTGCTATGTCGAACTGTTTCGCAACATTCCGCTGATCGTCCAGTTCTTCTTCTGGTATCTGGTCGCGCCCGAACTGGTGGGCGAAAAGCTCGGCATGTGGTTTAAGTCTGAGCTGGACCCCAACATTCAGTTCTTCCTCTCTTCAATGATCTGTCTTGGCCTGTTTACCGCCGCCCGCGTCTGCGAGCAGGTGCGCGCAGCCATTCAGTCACTGCCGGCAGGACAGAAAAATGCCGGTCTGGCGATGGGACTAACGCTGCCGCAGACCTATCGCTATGTCCTGCTGCCGAATGCGTATCGCGTGATTGTGCCGCCGATGACTTCGGAAATGCTGAACCTGGTGAAGAACTCCGCTATCGCCTCCACCATTGGTCTGGTCGATATGGCGGCACAGGCGGGCAAACTGCTCGACTATTCTGCTCACGCCTATGAATCCTTTACCGCCATTACGCTGGCCTATGTCGCGATTAACCTGGTGATTATGTTGTTGATGAGTCTGGTCGAGCGCAAAGTCCGGCTGCCAGGCAATGCGGGAGGCAAGTAATGTACGACTTTGACTGGAGTTCGATTACACCCAGCCTGCCCTATCTGCTTAACGGCTTAGTGATTACCTTCAAGATAACCATTACCGCCGTGGTCTTCGGCATTCTGTGGGGCACCCTGCTGGCGGTGATGCGTCTGTCGAGCTTTAAGCCCATCAGCTGGTTCGCCAAAATCTACGTCAACCTGTTCCGTTCGGTGCCGCTGGTCATGGTGCTGCTGTGGTTCTATCTGGTGGTGCCGAGTTTCCTGCAGCAGGTGCTGGGCCTGTCGCCGAAAACCGATATCCGGCTGATTTCCGCCATGGTTGCCTTTTCGCTGTTTGAAGCGGCCTACTACTCCGAAATCATTCGTGCCGGCATCATCAGTATTTCGCGTGGACAGGGCAATGCCGCGCTGGCGCTGGGTATGACACAGTGGCAGGCAATGCGCCTGATCATCCTGCCGCAGGCGTTCCGCGCCATGGTTCCGCTGTTACTGACGCAGGGTATCGTGCTGTTCCAGGATACCTCGCTGGTCTATGTCTTAAGCCTGGCGGACTTCTTCCGTACTGCGTCCACTATTGGTGAGCGCGACGGCACCCAGGTTGAAATGGTTCTGTTTGCAGGTCTGGTCTACTTCGTTATCAGCCTGAGCGCATCGCTGTTGGTCAGCTATCTGAAAAGAAAAAGGACGGTTTAAATGATTAGCCTGAAAAATGTTTCTAAGTGGTATGGTCACTTTCAGGTGCTGACCGACTGCTCAACCGAGGTCAAAACCGGTGAGGTAGTGGTGGTCTGCGGGCCGTCCGGCTCCGGTAAATCGACGCTGATCAAAACGGTGAATGGCCTTGAGCCGGTTCAGCAGGGCGTGATTGCGGTCAACGGCACTGAGGTAACCAACAAAAAAACCAACCTTGCACAACTTCGCAGCCAGGTCGGTATGGTGTTTCAGCACTTCGAGCTGTTCCCGCATCTGAGCATTATCAACAATCTGGTGCTGGCGCAGGTGAAAGTGCTGAAACGTGACAAAGCAGCAGCCCGCGATAAAGGACTGAAGCTGTTGAAACGTGTAGGTCTCTCAGCCCATGCCGAGAAGTTCCCCGGTCAGCTATCGGGCGGACAGCAGCAGCGTGTGGCGATTGCACGTGCACTCTGCATGGATCCCATCGCGATGTTGTTTGATGAACCGACCTCCGCGCTGGATCCGGAAATGATCAACGAAGTGCTGGATGTGATGGTCGAGCTGGCGCAGGAAGGGATGACGATGATGGTGGTGACTCACGAGATGGGCTTCGCCCGAAAAGTTGCTAATCGTGTGATCTTCATGGATGAAGGAAAAATTATCGAAGACACCAATAAAGATGACTTCTTTAATAACCCTCAGTCTGACCGTGCTAAAGATTTCCTCGCTAAAATTCTGCACTAAATAACCTATGCGGGTCACCTGAGTGGCCCGCATCGTTTTTATTATCAGGGTTCAAAAGGCTGACGCTGAAACTGATCATTGCCGCATTCCGGACAGCGCGACAGGGTTTCCGGCGTATAGATCGCCCGGGTAAACTGACATTTCTCACACACCAGATTGCCCAGCCCCACCACTTCGCCGCTCTGATATACACCGTGATGATGCAGATCCTGGAAGACTTCGCGCCATTCCAGCTGACTTTTATCGGTGATATCCGCCAGCTCTTTCCAGACGCTCTCGCGAATAATGCGCATAAACAGTGAATCCGCCAGCGGCTCTTCCACATCGGTATAACTGCGTGCAAATTCGCCCAAATCACGGCGCACCGAGCTCAGCGCCTGATCAATCTCTTCTTCCGTCATATCATCGCGCACCCGTAACTGGCTGCGTCGCCCGGCAATCAGCTCATCAAGGTTCCGATCGCCCTGACGGAGACGTTCGGTCAGTACGGCTAACGACTCGCGATATTCCTGAGCTACTTTATTCATTTTATTCTCCTTTATGCAGACCCTCGCTGAATTAAGTTTAGTCGCAATGCGGCTTTTGCCGTGTCGTCTGTACAGTGAATTACAAAAGGGTGAAGAGGCTGACGCTTTCAGCAGAAATCGTGCCAGCAAAAGTGGGAAGTGTTGTTGATACGCGGCCTTATGGGTATGCTATGCGGATCGTAGAGCCCGAAAAATGTTATTCATAAAGGACCACAGGCAGCCATGCAAGAGCAATACCGCCCGGAAGAGATTGAATCCCGTGTGCAGCAACACTGGGATGAAAACGAAACGTTTAAAGTGACTGAGCAGGAAGGTAAAGAGAAATACTATTGCCTCTCCATGTTGCCCTATCCTTCTGGCCGCCTGCATATGGGCCACGTTCGTAACTACACCATCGGCGACGTAATCGCGCGTTATCAGCGTATGCTCGGCAAAAACGTACTACAGCCGATTGGCTGGGATGCTTTCGGCCTGCCTGCGGAAGGCGCTGCGGTTAAAAATAACACCGCACCGGCCCCCTGGACATACGACAACATCGCCTACATGAAAAACCAGCTTAAACTGCTGGGCTTTGGCTATGACTGGAGTCGTGAACTGGCGACCTGCCAGCCAGAGTACTATCGCTGGGAACAGTGGTTTTTCACCAAACTGTATGAAAAAGGTCTGGTCTATAAAAAGACCTCTGCCGTCAACTGGTGTCCGAACGATCAGACGGTGCTGGCGAACGAGCAGGTAATTGATGGCTGCTGCTGGCGCTGCGATACCAAAGTTGAGCGCAAAGAGATCCCGCAGTGGTTTATCAAAATCACCGATTATGCGGAAGAGCTGCTGAACGATCTGGATACGCTGGAAGAGTGGCCTGAGCAGGTCAAAACCATGCAGCGTAACTGGATTGGCCGTTCTGAAGGCGTCGAAATCACGTTCGACGTTGCTGACAGCGAAGAGAAAGTCACCGTTTATACCACCCGCCCGGATACCTTTATCGGCGCAACCTATGTTGCCGTTGCGGCGGGTCATCCGCTGGCAACCCAGGCATCGGTGAATAACCAGGCACTGGCTGACTTTATCGCTGAATGCCGCAATACCAAAGTGGCCGAAGCCGATATGGCGACCATGGAGAAGAAAGGCATGGCGACCGGCCTGTCTGTTATTCATCCGCTGACCGGCGAGCTTCTCCCGATCTGGGTCGCTAACTTCGTGCTGATGGAATATGGCACCGGCGCGGTCATGGCGGTCCCGGCGCACGACCAGCGCGACTGGGAATTTGCCACTAAATACGATCTGGCGATCAAGCCGGTAGTACTCAATCTGGATGGCTCTATTCCTGACGTCAGCGCCGCGGCAATGACCGACAAAGGCGCGCTGTTTAATTCAGGCGAGTTCAACGGTCTGGATCACGCCGCAGGGTTTGCCGCCATTGCAGATTCTCTCGCGGCAAAAGGCGTGGGCGTTCGTAAAGTGAACTACCGTCTGCGCGACTGGGGTGTTTCCCGTCAGCGTTACTGGGGTGCACCGATCCCAATGGTCACGCTGGAAGATGGCACCGTAATGCCGACACCTGAAGACCAGCTGCCGGTGATCCTGCCGGAAGATGTGGTAATGGATGGCATTACCAGCCCGATCAAAGCGGATCCGGAGTGGGCGAAGACCACCGTAAATGGCCAGCCTGCTCTGCGTGAAACCGACACCTTTGACACCTTCATGGAGTCCTCCTGGTACTACGCGCGCTACACCTGCGCCAGCTACAAGGAAGGCATGCTGGATCCGGCCGCCGCAAACTACTGGCTGCCGGTCGATCAGTATGTGGGTGGTATCGAACACGCCATCATGCACCTGATGTATTTCCGCTTCTTCCATAAGCTGCTGCGTGACGCGGGCCTGGTCAACTCAAATGAACCGGCCAAACGTCTGCTGTGCCAGGGCATGGTGCTGGCTGACGCCTTCTACTATCTCAGTAACAACGGCGAGCGTAACTGGGTTTCACCGGTTGACGTTGAGGTTGAGCGTGATGAGAAAGGCCGCATTGTAAAAGCCACCGATACGCAGGGCCGCGAGGTGATTTACGCGGGCATGAGTAAAATGTCGAAGTCGAAAAACAACGGCATCGACCCACAGCTGATGGTTGAGCGTTACGGCGCGGATACCGTGCGTCTGTTCATGATGTTTGCTTCACCGGCCGATATGACGCTGGAGTGGCAGGAATCGGGCGTTGAAGGGGCGAACCGCTTCCTGAAGCGTGTCTGGAAGCTGGTCTACGAGCACACCTCACAGGGTGCGACCGTGGCGCTGGATGTGGCTAGCCTCAATGACGAGCAGAAATCGCTGCGTCGTGACCTGCACAAAACCATCGCCAAAGTGGCGGATGATATTGGCCGTCGTCAGACTTTCAACACCGCCATTGCAGCGATTATGGAGCTGATGAACAAACTGGCGCGTGCCCCGCAGGAAGGCGAGCAGGATCGCGCTCTGATGCAGGAAGCGCTGCTGGCTATCGTCCGTCTGCTCTATCCGTTTACCCCGCACGCCTGCTATGTTCTGTGGCAGACGCTGGGTGGCGAAGGCACCATCGATGAAGCGAGCTGGCCGGTGGCGGATGAAGCCGCTATGGTTGAAGATTCACTGCTGGTCGTGGTACAGGTGAACGGTAAAGTGCGTGGCAAAATTACCGTACCCGCCGAGGCAACGCAGGAACAGGTTCAGGCACGCGCTGCCCAGGAACATCTGGTAGCGAAGTATCTGGACGGCGTGACTATCCGTAAAGTCATTTATGTACCGGGCAAACTGCTTAACCTGGTCGTAGGTTAAGTTCAGGAGGAACTGTGCGACATCCGATTATCAGGCTGTTTGTCATGCTGGCGGTGGTTATCACCGCTGGCTGCGGTTTTCATCCGCGCGGCACCACACAGGTGCCCAGCGAACTGAAAACCCTGATTGTTTCAACCGGCGATCCTTATGGACCGCTGGCGCGTACTGTGCGCCAGCAACTGCGTATCAACGATGTCACTATTGTTGAAGACACTAAACAGAACCGCACCGATATTCCGACGCTGCGTCTGGGTCCTGAGGTGTCGGGACGTAACACCGCATCGGTCTTTATCAGCGGCACCTCTGCTGAGTATCAGCTGGTCATGACGCTGACGGCGCAGGTCCTGTTGCCGGGCAAAGGAATCTACCCAATCAGCACCACGGTTTATCGTTCATTCTTCGATAACCCGAATGCTGCGCTGGCAAAAGATGCCGAGCAGGATCTGATTACGCAGGAGATGCGTCAGCGTGCTGCCGAACAGCTGGTACGTAAGCTGCTGACCGTGCATGCCGCACAGATCAACAACAAAGAGACCTTACCGGCGTCAGTGATTCCGGTTCCGGGTCAGGGTTCACAGGAAGCACCTTCTTCCTCTGCTACCAGCCTGCAATGATCAGGATTTACCCTGAGCAACTCAGCGCGCAGCTCCGTGAGGGGCTGCGCGCCTGTTATTTGTTAGCCGGAAACGAACCGCTGCTGTTGCAGGAGAGTGCGGATGCCATCCGTGCCGCCGCAACCGCGCAGCGATTTGAAGAACATTTTAGTTTTACGCTGGACGCCCAGACTGACTGGGAGAGCCTGTTTGCCAGTTGCCAGTCACTGAGTCTGTTTGCCCAGCGTCAGACGATGACGCTGCAATTCCCCGAGAATGGCCCCAATGCCGCAATGGCCGAGCAGTTGGTTAAGCTGTCGCAGCTGCTGCACGCCGATATTCTGCTGATCTGCCGGATGCCAAAGCTGACCCGCGCGCAGGAAAACAGTGCATGGTTTAAAGCCCTGTCCGCCTCTGCAGTTTTAGTGCCCTGCCAGACGCCCGAACAGGCACAACTGCCTCGCTGGGTCGTGAATCGGGCTAAGGCGCTGAAACTCTCGGTCGATGACGCGGCTGTGCAGCTATTGTGTTACTGCTATGAAGGCAATCTGCTGGCGCTGGCCCAGGCGCTGGAGCGGCTCTCACTGCAGTGGCCTGACGGCAAGCTGACCCTGCCCCGGGTTGAAGAGGCGGTCAGCGATGCGGCCCACTTCACACCGTTCCACTGGGTCGATGCTCTGCTGGCGGGGAAGAGCCGTCGCGCGCTGCATATCCTGCATCAGCTGGAGAAAGAAGAGAGCGAAGTGGTGATTCTGCTGCGCACGCTGCAGCGCGATCTGCTGACGCTGCTGCATCTGCAACGCCATCAGGCGCAGCAGCCGTTGCGTACCCTGATGGATCAGCAGCGTATCTGGCAGAACCGCCGCGCGCTGTTCACCGATGCACTGCAACGCCTGGACGCCACCCGTCTGCAACGCGCGATTCATCTGCTCAGTCAGATTGAGATCACTCTGAAGCAGGATTATGGGCAGCCGGTGTGGCCGCAGTTACAGACCCTGACGCTGCTGCTCAGCAGTCGTGCTTTTCCGACGAGTTTTGCCCATGTCTGAGTTACACGCGCTATTTGGTGGCACCTTCGACCCGATTCATTTTGGTCATCTGCGTCCGGTCGAAGCGCTGGCTCAACAGACCGGCCTGCAGCGTGTGACGCTGCTGCCCAACAATGTGCCACCGCATCGTCCGCAACCGGAAGCCAGCGCCGCCCAGCGGGTTGCTATGCTGCGCTGTGCTATCCGCGGCTTACCGCTGTATGAGATTGATACCCGTGAGCTGGAGCGCGACACGCCCTCCTGGACCGTAACCACCCTGGAAGCCTGGCGCGCCGAACGCGGTGCAGCGCAGCCGCTGGCTTTTATTATTGGTCAGGATTCCCTGCTAAGCCTGCCGAAATGGCATCGCTGGCAGGACCTGCTGTCACTCTGTCATCTGCTGGTGTGCCAGCGCCCTGGCTATCCGACCCGGTTCGACTCGCCGGAGATGCAGCAGTGGCTCGATCAACACCTTGCTCAGGATATCCGGCAGCTGCATCAGCAGCCCGCAGGTCATATCTGGCTGGCGGAAACCCCGCTCTATAACATTTCGGCGACAGAAATCCGCCGCCGTCGCCATCAGAACCAGCCCTGCGACGACCTGTTGCCCGCGGCGGTGATTGACTATATCGACCGCGAAGGCTTATATCGCGACTGATCCGGGCATGCTATACTGCGCCGCTTAAATTTTGGCTGCACTCTCCGGGCTTACAGCCAGCCCGATACCACCAGATTCCAAGGGGAACCTTTTGCAAGGTAAAGCACTCCAACAGTTCGTTATTGATAAGATTGATGATCTCAAAGGCCAGGACATTGTCACCATTGACGTTCAGGGCAAATCCAGCATCACCGATTTCATGATCATCTGCACCGGCACCTCCACGCGTCATGTGACGTCGATCGCAGAACACGTTGAGCAGGAATCCCGTCTGGCTGGCCTGATGCCATTGGGCATTGAAGGTAAAAGCGCGGCAGACTGGGTCGTGGTTGATCTGGGTGATGTCATCGTACATGTGATGCAGGAAGAGAGTCGCCAGCTGTATGAGCTGGAAAAACTCTGGAGCTAATCGGTGAAACTGCAACTTGTTGCCGTCGGCACAAAAATGCCCGACTGGGTGCAGACCGGTTTCATGGACTATCTGCGCCGCTTCCCGAAAGATATGCCGTTTGAGCTGACCGAAGTGACCGCAGGTAAACGCGGCAAAAATGCTGATATCAAACGCATCCTTGAAAAAGAGGGTGAAGCGATGTTAGCGGCGGTCGGCAAAGGCAATCGCATCGTTACGCTGGATATTCCAGGTCAACCGTGGGAAACCCCGCAGCTGGCGCAGCAGCTTGAACGCTGGAAGCTGGATGGTCGCGATGTCAGCCTGCTGATCGGCGGGCCTGAAGGCCTGGCTCCAGCCTGTAAAGCGGCGGCAGAGCAAAGCTGGTCACTGTCAGCATTGACGTTGCCTCATCCGCTGGTGCGCGTGCTGGTGGCCGAAAGTCTGTATCGGGCCTGGAGTATAACGACTAATCATCCTTATCATCGTGAATGACCGATCAGCCCACATCAGACATGACAAGTAGCGGATGAAATTACAAAGCAACGCCTTTCGCGATTACAGCGCCGAACAGAAACTCTTTGTCCGTCGGGCGTTCATCGCCTTCGTCGGTATCTTACTGCTCTCTTCAATCCTGGTGGTTAACCTTTATCATCTGCAAATTCTTCGCTTTGATGATTACAGCACCCGCTCCAATCAGAACCGCATTAAACTGGTGCCTGTCGCACCCAGCCGCGGCATTATTTACGATCGCACCGGCACGCCGCTGGCACTGAACCGCACCATCTATCAGGCAGAACTGGTGCCGGAGAAAGTCGATAACCTGCAGCAGACGCTGGAAAACTTACGCCCGGTGCTTGAGCTGACGGACGAAGACCTCGAAAACTTCCAGAAAGAGCGCAAACGCTCGCGTCGCTTTACCTCCATTCCCGTTAAAACCGGTCTGAATGAAGTTCAGGTGGCACGCTTTGCGGTCAATCAGTACCGCTTTCCCGGCGTGGAGGTTAAAGGTTATCAGCGCCGCTACTATCCCTACGGTGCCACGCTGACGCATGTCGTTGGCTATGTCTCAAAAATTAACGATCGTGACGTTGCACGCCTCGATAAAGAAGGCATATGGCCGAATTACGCCGCGACGCATGACATCGGCAAGCTTGGCATTGAAGCGTATTACGAGAGTCTGCTGCACGGCAAAACCGGTTTCGAAGAGGTTGAGGTCAACAACCGTGGCCGCGTCATTCGCCAGCTGCATGAGGAGTCGCCTCAGGCTGGCCGCGATATCTATCTGACGATCGATCTCAAACTGCAGCAGTATGTCGAGACCCTGCTGGCGGGCAGTCGCGCCGCTGTTGTCGTCAGCGATCCGCGCACCGGCGAAATTCTCGCCATGGTCTCCACACCCAGTTACGATGCCAACTTATTTGTCGACGGTATTTCCAGCAAGGATTATCGCGGCCTGCTGGAAGATGAAAATCGCCCACTCTATAACCGTGCGATTCAGGCGGCTTATCCACCGGCCTCGACGGTTAAACCCTATGTAGCAGTCTCTGCGCTGAGTGCTGGCGTGATTAACCGTAATACCAGTCTGTTTGATCCGGGCTGGTGGCAGCTTCCCGGTTCAGAGAAGCGCTTCCGCGACTGGAAAAAGTGGGGTCACGGTCGTCTTAACGTCACCAAAGCGCTGGAGGAGTCTGCCGACACCTTCTTCTATCAGGTCGCCTACGACATGGGTATTGACCGCCTGTCAGAATGGATGAATAAATTTGGTTACGGCAGCCGTACCGGCATCGACTTACCGCAGGAGAGCGCCGGTAACATGCCGACCCGCGAGTGGAAGCAGAAGCGCTTTAAAAAGCCGTGGTATCAGGGTGACACCATTCCGGTGGGAATCGGCCAGGGTTACTGGACGGCAACCCCGCTGCAGATGAACAAAGCGATGATGATTCTGATCAACGATGGCGTCGTCAAGGTGCCGCATATGCTGCGCGCCACTCGTGAAGGCCGGACTCTTGTGCCCTATCGCCAGCCGCCAGAGGCCCCGATTGGTGATATCCATTCTGGCTACTGGGAAATCGCCAAAGATGGCATGTACGGCGTGGCGAACCGTCCCAACGGCACCGCGCACAAAAGCTTTGCTGATGCGCCTTATAAAATCGCCGCCAAGTCCGGTACGGCACAGGTCTTTGGCCTGAAAGAGAACGAAACGTATAACGCCCACAGAATTGCTGAACGATTACGCGACCATAAATTAATGACCGCGTTTGCCCCTTATGACAAACCTCGGGTGGCTGTGACCATTATCCTGGAAAACGGTGGTGCCGGTCCGGCTGTCGGCACCGTGATGCGCCAGATTCTGGATCACATTATGTTGGGTGATAACAATACAGTTCTGCCGGACGCTGCCCCTGTGCCGCCCGGTTATGAAGGTGAATAAACATGTCGATGCAAGATAGTCCGCAGAAACGATCGATCTGGATGCGCATCCACATCGATCCGATGTTTATGCTGATCATTCTCGCGCTGCTGACTTACAGCGCCGTGGTGATCTGGAGTGCCAGCGGACAGGATCCCGGCATGATGGAGCGTAAGCTCGGTCAGATCGCGATGGGTCTGGTGATCATGATTGTGCTGGCGCAGGTGCCGCCGCGCGTTTATGAAGGCTGGGCGCCCTATCTCTATATTGTCTGCGTCATTCTGCTGGTGGCGGTGGATGCCTTTGGTCAGATCAGTAAAGGGGCACAGCGCTGGCTCGATCTCGGCTTTGTTCGCTTTCAGCCTTCTGAGATTGCCAAAATCGCGGTGCCACTGATGGTGGCGCGCTTTATTAACCGCGATGTCTGTCCGCCAACGCTGAAAAATACGGGTATCGCGCTGATTCTGATCTTCCTGCCCACCCTGCTGGTGGCCGCACAGCCCGATCTCGGCACCTCGATTTTGATTGCCGCCTCAGGCCTGTTTGTATTGTTCCTTTCAGGGATGAGCTGGAAACTGATTAGCGTGGCGATGCTGCTGGTCGCCGCCTTTATCCCGATTTTGTGGTTCTTCCTGATGCACGACTATCAGCGTGACCGCGTTATGATGCTGCTCGACCCGGAAACGGATCCGCTGGGCGCGGGTTATCACATTATCCAGTCGAAAATCGCCATCGGTTCAGGCGGACTGCGCGGCAAAGGCTGGCTGCAGGGCACCCAGTCTCAGCTGGAGTTTTTACCGGAGCGTCATACCGACTTTATCTTTGCGGTTCTGGCCGAAGAGTTAGGGCTGGTTGGTGTACTGCTGCTGCTGACCCTTTATCTGCTGCTGATCATGCGCGGGCTGGTTGTCGCAGCCCGCGCGCAGACCACGTTTGGACGGGTCATGGCGGGCGGTTTAATGCTGATTTTATTCGTTTATGTTTTCGTTAACATTGGCATGGTTAGTGGTATCTTACCGGTAGTTGGCGTGCCGCTGCCGCTGGTCAGTTATGGCGGCTCCGCGCTAATCGTGCTTATGGCGGGATTCGGCATTGTGATGTCGATCCACACTCACCGAAAAATGTTATCTAAAAGTGTCTAAGAGGCTGCAGATGCGTAAGGAATGGCTTGGCGTTGCACTGGCATCACTGGTTCTGGCGGCCTGTACCACGCCGGAACCCCAAAATACGGCACCGCCGCAACCGGCTTACAATGGGCCCGTAGTAGAGATTCCAGGCGTTGAGCCTCGTTATGAGCCGATCAATCCGGGCACCAGCCAGGATTACAGCGTTAACGGCAAAAATTATCGCATCATCAAAGATCCGTCGAACTTCAGCGAGATCGGTCTGGCCACCTGGTACGGCGAAGAGGCACAGGGCAACCGCACCGCCATCGGTGAAGCCTACGATCCGGATGCGCTGACGGCCGCCCACCCTACTCTGCCGCTGCCGAGCTATGTGCGCGTAACCAATATCGCGAACGGCCGTCAGATTGTGGTGCGCGTTAACGATCGCGGTCCCTATACGCCAGGACGCATCATCGACCTGTCGCGGGCAGCCGGTGACCGTCTGAACATCTCCAATAATTCACGGGTACGAGTCGACTATATCAAGGTGGCTCCCGACGGTACGCTCTCTGGCCCGGGCACCATTGGTACTGTGGTCGCCAAACAGAGCTACTCGCTGCCTGCCCGCCCGGACCTGAGCGGGGGTGCGGTGATGAATGGCGGCAGCGCCGCAAACGCTGAACCGCCAGCCCAAAACGTAGAAGCCATCAGCAACAGCACGCTGCAGGGCGGTGACAATATGGGTGCGCCGGTTCAAAGCAGCGGCTTTCTTGGCGCACCTCAGCCATTAGCGAACGGCGTGCTGGAAGGCAGTGAACCACCCGCCGCCGCGCCCGTCACTGCACCGGCCGCCAGCAGTGCTGCTCCTGTAGCCGCCAGCGCTGCGTCGGCAGCCAGCAGTGGTGCCGCAGCCGGCTATGTCGTGCAGGTCGGTGCACTGAATGACCCGGCGCGTGCTCAGCAGATGATGAAAAGCCTGAGCCAGCGTTACGGTGTACCCGGCAAGGTCGAAGACGCGGGCAACAACGTTTATCGCGTTCAGCTCGGCGGTTACAGCTCCCGTGCCGAAGCGGCTGCGCTGCAACAGCGCCTGAGCAGTGAAGGCCAGACCGCCTCATTCATTACTAACACGCGTCGCTGATCGGTTTATCAGACAGTGACACGTTACGTCTGCTAACAACCCAATCATCACGCCCGGTGCCAGATTCACTGGCATTGGGTATGATGAGTGACATTTTTAACCTCAAACTCACGGATGTTGTAGTCCTACACATGAACACGCTGAAATCATCTCGTTTGCTGAAACGCCTGACAGTGGGATCACTGATCGCTTTCTCTCTCAGCCATGCTGCTATTGCTGATGACGTCAATCTCAAAACCATGATTCCGGGCGTGCCGGACATTGATGCTGAAGCGTATGTCCTTATCGACTACAACTCGGGCAAAGTGCTGGCAGAGAAAAACGCCGATGCACGCCGCGATCCTGCCAGTCTGACCAAGATGATGACCAGCTATGTCATCGGTCAGGCCGTGAAAGCGGGCAAAATTCATCAGGACGATTTAGTCACTGTGGGTCCGGATGCCTGGGCCACGGGCAACCCGGTGTTCAAAGGTTCCTCCCTGATGTTCCTGAAGCCAGGCGACCGCGTGCCGGTCTCTCAGCTGACGCGTGGGATTGTACTGCAGTCGGGTAACGACGCCTGTGTTGCGATGGCTGACTATGTCGCCGGCAGCCAGGATGCGTTCGTTAATCTGATGAACAACTACGTTAAAGCGATTGGCCTGCAGAATACCCATTTCGGGACCGTGCATGGGCTGGACGCTGAAGGTCAGTACAGCTCCGCGCGCGACATGGCGTTGATCGGCCAGGCGCTGATCCGCGACGTGCCGGAAGAGTACGCTGTCTATAAAGAGAAAGAGTTCACCTTTAACAACATCCGTCAGATGAACCGTAACGGTCTGCTGTGGGATACCAACCTGAATGTGGACGGTATTAAAACCGGCCACACTAACTCTGCTGGTTATAACCTGGTGGCGTCCGCGACTGAAGGCCAGATGCGCCTGATCTCTGCCGTCATGGGCGGTCATACCTTTAAAGGCCGTGAAACCGAGAGTAAGAAACTGCTCACCTGGGGCTTCCGTTTCTTTGAAACCGTTGCGCCACTGAAAGCGGGTAAAGAGTTCGCCTCTGAGCCAGTCTGGTTCGGTGATAACGACCGCGTGCAGCTGGGCGTGGAAAAAGATGCTTACCTGACCATTCCACGTGGCCGTATGAAAGATCTGAAAGCCAGCTATGTGCTGACCAACACGGAACTGCATGCCCCACTGAAGAAAAACCAGGTTGTCGGCAGCATCAACTTCCAGCTGGACGGCAAGACTATCGAACAGCGTCCGCTGGTGGTGCTGAACGAGATCGCTGAGGGGGGGTTCTTTGGCCGTATTGTGGATTACATCAAACTGATGTTCCATCACTGGTTCGGTTAAGCGTAAAGGGTGATTGAAAAATCACCCTTTCGTCCCCATTACCAGATATTATGATGCTCCCGCTCAGGCGGGAGCCTGTTTTTTATGCACCGGAGTTAATATGAAAACCAAACTGAATGAGCTGCTCGAATTTCCTACCCCGTTTACCTACAAAGTAATGGGTCTGGCACAACCGGAGCTGGTTGATCAAGTGGTTGAAGTGGTGCAACGTCATGCGCCCGGCGATTACAGCCCTGAAGTTAAGCCGAGCAGCAAAGGCAACTATCACTCTGTAAACATCACTATCAACGCCACCCACATCGAGCAGGTCGAACGTCTGTACGAAGAGCTGGGCCAGATCGAAATTGTGCGGATGGTACTGTAATTCACGGGTCGGCAAGACGCCGCTGCCTGACGGTTTGCCGACGTTATCCTCAGCGTTTTTTCCTTTAGCGGGCTATCGCTTTGTCAGTTGAAACCCTCTTTGTCCGTCAGTCCGGTCTGCGTGACTGGCAACCTGTCTCCGACGCCATGCACCATTATACTGACCAGCGCGACGACCAGAGTCGTGATGAAATCTGGCTGGTCGAACATCCTCCGGTCTTTACTCAGGGTCAGGCGGGAAAAGCAGAACATCTTCTGATGCCAGGCGATATTCCGGTGGTGCAGAGCGATCGTGGCGGTCAGGTCACCTATCACGGGCCGGGACAACAGGTGATGTACGTTCTGATTGATGTGAAACGCCGTAAGCTCGGCGTACGCCAGCTGGTGACTATTCTGGAAGAGACGGTGATCGCCACGCTGGCAGAGTTCGGCGTCAGCGCCCGCGCCCGCGCAGATGCACCCGGCGTCTATGTCGGTGAAGAGAAGATCTGCTCGCTGGGATTACGCATTCGCAAAGGCTGCTCGTTTCACGGCCTGGCGCTGAATGTTGCCATGGATTTATCTCCTTTTCTGCGCATCAATCCCTGTGGTTACGCCGGGATGAGTATGACCCAGCTGAAACATTTTCAGCCCGACGTGACCACAGAGCAGGTGCGTTCCCCGCTGGTCAGCGCCTTTGCGCGGCTGTCAGGTTATGAAAATGTTGAATGGATTGCAGGCGATCTCCCTGTTAAGCGTTAACGCAGAATGCCAATTTACAAATATGTAACTTTTCAACGCTGACTATGGCTGCTTCGCAGACGATGAGATGATATAATTTTTGCACTTTTTTCAAATAAAGTTGAAAGCCCCTTTCCCGGTTTGAGTGGGAACGCTTTCAAATCGCAATCCGACCGGAACCTGCTGATTTATGAGTAAACCAATTCAGATGGAACGCGGCGTCAAATATCGTGACGCAGACAAAATGGCGCTGATCCCGGTGAAAACCGTGGCTGTTGAACGGCAGGAGATGTTGCGTAAGCCGGAATGGATGAAAATCAAGCTGCCAGCCGACTCCAGTCGTATTCAGGGTATCAAAGCTGCGATGCGCAAAAACGGGCTGCACTCGGTCTGTGAAGAGGCGTCCTGCCCTAACCTCGCCGAATGCTTTAACCACGGCACCGCCACCTTTATGATTCTTGGCGCAATCTGCACCCGTCGTTGTCCGTTCTGCGATGTGGCTCATGGCCGTCCTAATGCGCCTGATGCTAACGAACCTGCGAAACTGGCACAGACGATTGCCGATATGGGCCTGCGCTACGTGGTGATCACCTCGGTGGACCGGGATGATTTGCGTGATGGCGGCGCGCAGCACTTTGCCGACTGCATAAGCGCCATTCGCGAAAAAAATCCTGCCATTAAAATTGAAACGCTGGTGCCGGACTTCCGGGGCCGTATGGATCGCGCGCTGGAGATTCTCACCGCGACGCCACCCGATGTGTTTAACCACAACCTGGAAAACGTACCGCGCGTTTACCGTCAGGTGCGTCCGGGCGCGAACTACGAGTGGTCACTGAAGCTGCTGGAGCGTTTCAAAGAAGCACATCCTGATGTTCCGACCAAATCGGGTCTGATGGTGGGCCTGGGGGAAACCAATGCCGAAATCGTTGAGGTGATGCGCGATCTGCGTCGCCATGGCGTCACCATGCTGACGCTGGGCCAGTATCTGCAGCCGAGCCGCCACCACCTGCCGGTTCAGCGCTACGTCAGCCCGGCCGAATTCGATGAGATGAAAGCAGAAGCGATGGCTATGGGCTTTACCCATGCCGCGTGCGGTCCGTTTGTCCGCTCTTCCTATCATGCGGATATGCAGGCTAAAGGCGAAGAAGTGAAATAAGTACGCCTTGACGTTCAGAAGAGTGAAAACAAAAAACCAGACTGGAAACAGCCTGGTTTTTTTATGCGCCTGAAATAAAAAGTAACAGTTATTTGCAGCAAATAACCGATTAATCTTTATGAACGACGCGTTCTGCTGGCACATCTTCCGCTGTCGTTCGGGTTGCGCTGGTATCTTCATCTTTCATGGCTTTTTTGAAGCCTTTGATTGCAGAGCCCAGATCGCCGCCCAGTGAGCGCAACTTGTTGGTACCAAAAAGCAGTACGATAAGCGCACCGATAATCAGCAGCTTGGCAATACTGATACCTTCCATATTTAACCTTTCGACTTTATTGAATCACGGTGACTGTTATTTACGCGCAGTTTGCCTGTGACGACAACTGGAATCTGTAACAGAGTAAGATCTTTAATAGAGTGCATACGCGGTCGCTTCCCGGTTCAGGCAATCACTTCAGCTCAGGCCGTTCAAAACGCCGGTTTGCAAGAACCGGTAATACCCGGCGGGCATAGGCGATTCGCTCAGGATCAAGATCGGCAAACAGCAGTGCCGGAGACTCAGCCGCATTTGCCACTGCCACGCCCAGTGGATCGACGACCAGACTATGACCAATATTGCGTGGGCCACACTCGCCCACCGCCACCATATAACAGGTGTTCTCCAGCGCACGGGCGCGGGTCAACAGCTCCCAGTGCATCTCTTTAAGCGGACCTTTCACCCAGGCGGCTGGGAGCACCAGCACTTGCGCACCATCCAGCGCCAGCCGACGCGCCAGCTCCGGGAAGCGCACGTCATAGCAGGTCATTAATCCGACTCTCATTCCTGCGACTTCAATCAGCGGCGGAATGACGTGGCCCGGATTAACCCGCTGTGACTCCTGCATCGCAAAGGCATCGTACAGATGCAGTTTTTCATAGGCGGCGATGATTTTACCCTTGTGGATAGCCACCAGCACGTTGAGCGCTTTATGCTGCTCAGCGGGAACATGAACGCTCATCATGGTGGTCAGCGCATTGTGCTCACTGGCGGCCAGCAACTGGCTGATGAAAGGGCCATCCAGTGGCTGCGCCGCCTTCACCACTAAATCGGGATCGGCATTATCGCGCGCCAGCACGGCTTCCGGCAGCACCAGCAAATCCGCGCCTCCTTCTGCCGCCCGCTGCATTAAGTCCAGACAAGTATCAGCATTTTCCTGCCATTCACGGCTCACTGCAAATTGCCCCAACGCCACTTTCATCATTTCTCTTCTCCTGCTGCGTCGGTAATATCACTTCCGGCGTCAGTTATTGGTGGATCAGCCTCTGCTGATAGTGCCCGTATCCTGCATGAGCCGTCATCTTCACATTGGCGCTAAAACCACTCTCCTGCCAGCAGAGCAGACATTCCTGCGTCACGCACCACAAATCCTTAGCCAGCCACGGCATCGTATCGTCCTGTTTTTCGCGTATCGGTCTCTGCATGGATGTTCGCTCACCTCAGCTTAACGCTACTGGCGGGCTGTGCACGACTTTACCTTAGGCAGAGTGCCACAAGATTGCAGAGCCTGCTGCCCGCCACAGGGTGTAGCCACGCTGGCAACCGTTTCTGCTATCTGGCTGCCAGCGTGAAAGCAGAAAATGCTGACAGGCACAGGATACACTGGTCCGTATCATTTCTGTCGCCAGCCTCAGGAAGGCACAGCAGGAGAAAATGGCCGGAGCACGGGTCGTTCCTCTGGCCGGAAGTTAATCCGCCCGAAGCGCTTTGATGAGATAACAGAGAGATTCAGCATAACCCTCCCGGGCGTAGAACTGATTCGCCTTAAGACGTGACTGATGGCAATGGACTTCCATACGGTCGCAGCCACGACGCGCTGCCAGCGTTTCAGCGTGCTGAAGCAGCTGCTGGCCGACGCCTTTACTGCGCTCACCTTCTGCAATGCAGAAATAGCTGATGCGGGCAAAATCACCGGCCAGAGCAAGCTGAGGGATAAAATGGAGGGAAAGGAAACCCAGCACCTGGCTGCCATGTTCAGCCACCAGCAGTGCTTCAGTGGGATCGCTGCATAACTGCGCCAGGCGCTGTTCAATGAAGCTTTCGGTACCGCCGTAGCCTAGCTCGCTTAACAGGGCACTCAACGCAAAACTGTCTTTTAACTCTGCCTGACGTATCTTCATCCTGCCTCCTCACTCACCGGATTCTGTCGCTTAGTTATATAGCGTCACATGCTAAAAAGCTGCATGTCGGGTTGTTATAAATAAGTTACGGGAATTTTTTGTAAATCGCCGCGCAGTTTGTGCCGCACAGGGAAGATACAGAAGATTATGATGAAAGGGATGAAGCGCAGATTACAGCCATAAAAAAACCCGCCATCAGGCGGGTTTTTAGAATTCTGACTGTTAACTTACAGACTGATAACGTTAGCAGCAGATGGGCCTTTAGCGCCGTCGGTGATTTCAAACTCTACGCGCTGACCTTCAGCCAGAGTTTTGAAGCCGTTGCTCTGGATTGCAGAGAAATGTACGAATACATCTTTGCTGCCATCTTCAGGAGTAATGAAACCGAATCCTTTAGATTCATTAAACCACTTAACGTTACCTTTGATCTTAGACATCTATATTACCTTTACATGAAAAATGGACACTAAACTGTGTCGGGGTCTAGTACAGCAATTGCGGAGGGATTTGTCCAGTACGATTTGATGAAAAAGTGATAAATATCGACTTTACGTACATCCATCACACTTTCCTGCTTCCGGGCTTGCGAATCGGCCGTTAACAGCTAGCAGTTCCATCACCTGCGCTGTACGCTAACCCGCTGGAAAGTCGCACCTTTTTATTTAAGCGTTCTACCGTACTCACATTAAAAAGAAAAATCTTATTAAGACGTATTCCTCTTCTTAATGGAGGCGACAGAAGTAAAAAAGCAATTTTTTTTTCTTCATCAGGACAGCGTTTATCTCTGCCAGACCCGTTTTTAAGGGTTCTCGCAGTCACTGTGGCACAAGTGCTCATTAAACGAGCAAAAATGATTAAATATCTGAGCGCAGTTCCTGCTTTTAATCATGCCCGGAGAAGCGTTGAGTGCCACTAATCCCAGCCAGACTGGGATACTCGCCGATATTTTAGCCAACAGCAAAGAAACATTGAGCAAGATCAATGAAGTGTTTTTTGGTGGCTAAATTCGCATTTGGCAACAAACAATCGGTCTCATAAGAAACTAAGTTTCTCATCGCGGTCCGGAATAATAGTGCGCAGCAATAGATAAATTCTGCTTAACCGGTCAGAGGCAGGCATTCGTCAGGACGCATTAAAAAGGAGGATGAGACGCAGAATGGTGATGAAGATACGCTGTAGCCAATGTGGAAGCGCACGGTTCGTTTTCACTGATTATCGGGAGGGTAAGCGCAACTTTCATGGTGCCTGCTGCGCATGCTGTAAAAAACAGCTGGGCTCGCAGGATCTGCTGCCGAATACGCCGATGGATCCCATCAGCCACTATTTGCTAGCAAGCCAGAAAACAGCTCGGGCACCTGATTAGGTGCCCGCTGTCGCTGAAGCTTTAACAAAGTTATGACATCAGAAAATCAGTTTGAACACCCCTGTCAGGGTCAGCAAGCCCACGATAAATATGATCGCGATAATCCACAGAATAATTTTCATTTCCTTTTCCCCTCACTGATTAAACATGTTTCTTGTAAGCAGTATAGACAGAAAAAGTTGTCCCGCCGCGTCACTCAGGATTCAACTGCTCATAAGTTCAGCAGATTTCGCTTTTATTTATGTTCTGAGATAACGATCGCAACACTACTTTTTACCGGCCCTCTTTCTTCGTTTTACAGACCACTCCTGGCTAAAATTTAGGCGGCAAGGCAGGCCTTAGTAGTGATGAGATTGAAAATGAGTCGCGAGGAGATCTTATGAGCACGATTAATACCAGCATGGGCCGCTACAGCCTCAAGGCAAAAAACAGCGGTAACCACATTAAAGGTTCTTTCGCCATCAACGATGAAGGCGGCACTCAACTCACGATGCAGGAGTTTGAAGAGCACTACCTTGATGATGTGGTAAACAACGTTATCTATCCGGTCACCGGTGGCAACCGTGAAATAGCGCGTGCACTGCGGGAACAGATGGTCAAAGCCGGATTTGAACCGCCTCATTAAAGAGGCAAGATTTACTCTGTTACAGACCTGTGGGCCGCGCTTTGCGGCCCTTTTTATCGTCGTGGTTACGAGCCGAATAAACCGGCCAAAGAAGCTGCCCGCGATAAACAACGAAACGGGCAAGAGAGAAGCAAAAGCAGAGTGCCGCTGGCAAGTCTGCCAGCGGCCAGAGGTTAAATCATCCAGGAGAGCAGCAGACAACCCACCAGACCACAGACCGAAATAATGGTCTCCAGCGCCGACCAGGAGCGAATGGTTTCACCAATCGTCAGGTTGAAATACTCTTTGAACAGCCAGAAGCCGGGGTCATTAACGTGCGAGAAGATCACGCTGCCGGACCCCACAGCGATCACCATCAGTTCCGGGCTGGCACCACTAGTAACAATCAACGGCGCCACGATGCCCCCGGCGGTAATCGCCGCTACCGTGGCAGACCCCAGGGCGATACGCAGTACGGCAGCAATCGACCAGGCCATAAAGATGGGTGAAAGCTGTGTAGAGTGCATTATGCTGGCGATATATTTATCCACGCCGCTGTCCACCAGCACCTGTTTAAAGGCACCGCCACCGCCAATGATCAACAGCATCATGGCGATGATTTTGATCGAGTCGGTCAGGGTGTCCATCACTTGCTCCATCGTACGACCGCGATTCAGACCAAAGGTGAAGATCGCAATCAGTACCGCAATCAGCGTTGCCATTACCGGGTCGCCAAAGAACTCCGCATAGGGCAGCAGAACGTGGCCTTTAGGCAACAGCATCTCCGCCACGGCACGCAGCGCCATCAGTACCACTGGCACCAGTGCCGTCCAGACGCTAACGCCAAACCCGGGCATTTCCGCTTCAGTAAAGGTTTTTGGGTTATAAAGCCCCTGCGGAATCGGTTTGTCGATGTTTTTCAGGAAACGGGCATAAACCGGACCCGCCAGAATCACCGTCGGAATACCCAGCAGCGTACCGAACAGCAGTGTTTTACCCATGTCAGCATTAAACAGCGTGGCAATAGCCGTCGGGCCGGGGTGTGGCGGAAGAAAACCGTGCGTCACAGAAAGAGCCGCCGCCATCGGTACCCCGACATAGAGCAGCGGTACACGCGCCGACGCCGCCACGCTGAACACCAGCGGCAGCATCAGGACAAAGCCAACTTCGTAGAACAGCGCGAAGCCGACGATAAAACCGGTCAGCACCAGCGCCCACTGAATATGCTTTGTGCCGAATTTTTCAATCAGGGTGGTGGCAATACGCTGCGCACCGCCGCAGTCGGCCAGCAACTTACCGAGCATGGCACCAAAGCCCATGATCAGCGCGAGGCTGCCAAGCGTGCCACCCACGCCCGCTTTGATTGAGGTAATGACTTTATTAACCGGCATGCCCTGCATCACACCGACCGCCAGCGCCACCAGGATCAGCGCGATAAATCCATTAAGCTTAAAGCGAATCATCAGCAGCAGCAGTAACGCGACGCCGATCGCCACATAGAGTAATGGCATAGGTTTTCTCCACCTTGCGCACTGAAGGGTATTCAGTGTCGGTTTATTATCATGATCCCCGGAGGGCGACAAAACAGTGCGCTGTAAGATGTTTACACATACCGACAAACGCTGTTACCGATAACATGTTAAGGGTAACATCCGCATTAAAGCACCACCCCGCCGACGGTGAATTTCTGTTTTGCGAAGATGATCAACTTTTTGCCATCGTGTTATCAGAAAGTTTGCCCACGCTGACGCCACGCTTTTCGTTACACTCAGATTTTAGCGAAATGTAAAAAGGATGCGCTGGTGAGTGAGAACCTGAGTGAGCTGTACAGTAATCAACGAACCCTCTTTGGCCGCGGCAGTCTGGATAAACTGGTGCCGCTGCTGGCCGCCCGGTCACAACCTACCCTGCTGTTTTGCGGACACTCTTTCCTGCAGGGGGAGGCCTATGCCCGGATAAAAGCTGAACTCAACGATCACATCCTCGGCTATGAGATTGTCAGCCATGAAGCTTCGCCCGCTGAGATCGATGGCTGGGTTGCCCGCTGGCGCGGTCATGTTGATCGGGTGTTGGCGATTGGCGGAGGCAGCGTGCTGGATGCGGCAAAAGCCTTTAGTGCCATGATTCAACACCCGCTGCCCACCGCCCGTTATCTGGAAAAGGTGGGTGATACCGCAGTTCAGCCCATCACGCTGCCGCTGATTGCGGTCCCGACGACTGCCGGGACCGGCAGCGAAGTCACGCAAAATGCGGTGGTGACAGATCAGCAGGATATTCAGATCAAAGCGTCACTGCGTCACCCGGTCTTTGTGCCGGAGGTGGCGATTCTCGATCCGGATCTGCTGAAAAGCGCACCTGATCACGTGCTGGCGACCTGCGGCATTGATGCTTTTACCCATCTGTTTGAAGCGTATCTCTCGGGCAAAGGTAACCTCTTCACCCGCCAGCTCGCGCTGACCGGCCTGCGTCAGTTTATCAAGGCCTGGCCTGCACTCAACCGCGAGGATGCGGTGGGTGACGCGGCACGTGAAGCAATGATGATGGCATCGTGGCTTGGGGGCGTCAGTCTCAGCAGTGCGGGGCTGGGGGTGATCCACGGTATTGCCGGGGAACTGGGCGCGATTAAACCGTTCCATCACGGTGAAGTGTGCGGACGCCTGCTGTTTCCGTTCCTGGATCTGTTGTCTGACAGCCAGCAGCCGCTACAGCGTACGCTGATGGCGGAGCTGCACCCACAGCTCTTCAGCGAATCCACAGATTCACCGGCACAGTTTCTGAAGCAGTGGCTGCAACAGCAGGCCATCACGCCATTCTGGCAGAATGGCCCGTCGCTGAGCCGCACTGAGGTGGAGTGGATCCTGGCGCGTGCCAACAGTAAAAATTCGCTGGTGAATTACAGCCGCGAACAGATGCAGACAATGATTGCGCAAGCCTGGCAGATCACCGCGTGATCAACGCGCTGGCCTCCTTCACTGACCTGCCAGCCTGGCAGGTTTAGTCTCAGCGCCTGGCGACTAAGCCTGCGGGGCGGCAAAAGGTCCCTCGCCTGCCAGCATCTGCTCAATCACCTGCAACACGCCCTGCTCATTATTAGACGGCGCGGCAAAACGTGCCGCCTGCTTCACCCGCTGCGGCGCATTGTCCATGGCAAAACTGAAGCGGGACTGTTTCAGCATCTCCAGGTCGTTACCGCCATCGCCAAAGGCCAGCACCTGGTCGTGCGTGATCCCCCAGCGTTTTGCCAGCAGATCCAGACCGTGCGCTTTGTGATTTCCTGGTACGATCAGATCCACCGATCCATGACCGCTTGACGTCGCGGCCACGCGTCCCTGGTGCAGCCGCTCAATATCCGCCATCAGTGGCTCAATGTAGTCGTCAGAGAGATTCAGCGCGAACTTAAACAGCCGGTCATCCTGCACGTCATCCAGTTGATGAATCGGCTTCAGCCGGTGGCAATAGTGGCGCATCTTCTTCAGCCAGCGCTCTTCCATGCCTTCGAAGTAATACGCGCTGTTACGGCCACACAGCAGATAACGCAGGCCGGGATAGTCGCCGTTTTGAAGGGTGCTGATTACCGCTTCAACGTCGCGACGTTCAAAGGCACCGCAAAACAGCTCCTCATCACGGTCAATAATCCATGCGCCGTTTTCCGCCACAAAGGCGATATTGCTGGCGATCTCCGGGAAGAAAGATTTGAGCTGGTAATACTGATTGCCGCTGGCCACAACAAATTTGATATCGCGGGCAGTGAGTTGCTGATAGCAGGCGAGAAAGCGGGCTCGATTGTACTGCTTGTTATCGTCCAGAAACGTGCCATCCATATCTACCGCAACCATCTTAACCATCGTCATCATGACTCCTTACACAGGAAATTTCAGCGTGGAGTCTCAGGATAGCCGCTGGCGCAGCAAAACGGAAAGAAACAGGGATGGCCGCAGCCATCCCTGTTGATCGGTTCAGGTTAGAATCAGTTCAGGGCGCTGTTCAGCACCAGCGCGGTAATCACACCGGTCGCGGCAGCAATCAGCACATAGTTGCCGTCGATGTTTGCCCAGTGATAACCGCGCGGCGGTTCACGCAGACCGCGTTCATGCCAGTCGGCTACGCGATAATGGTCGCCGCGATATTCCTGCGGGACAGGATGGCCGCGACGGAAATCGTGGCCCTGCCAGGCGAAATGGTCACGGTCATTGCGGGATTCTCTGCCACGATGGTTGTTATCTTCATCATGCCGATTATTGCCCATGTCGTGAGGCTTTTTATCATCATGGCGATTGTTGCCGCGGTCTCGATTCTGATCGGGGCCGCGATTGTCAGGGCGTTTATCACTGTTCTGATGCGGCACCGGCTTACGCTGACCGTCATCATGATCGTCTGCCAGTGAAACCTGAGAGAAGAGCGTGCTGCAGGTTAAAAGTGAAGCGATAAACGTTAATGTTGTTTTTTTCATGATACTGCCTCCGAAAATAACGGCTGTTCAGGCACCGTTGATCGGCATCATGGCAATAATTCTGGCGGGAGGCATCTGTAAAAGTCTTAAAATCCGGTAACTTACACAGTATTACGCTTGCTTAGCGCTTTCTTAACACGGCTCATATCTCTGCAACTTTTCTGACGCAATCCAGACGTTAACCGGGCAGCCCGCACGGCCTGAGCATCACGCATCAGGCTGCCCGTTAAAATCGATTCAAAGTCAGGCTGCTGAAATGCCCCCCGACACTTTACCCGGTTATGGTGTGCTGAGGATCACTGGCGCATCCGGCAATCCCGTGAATTGTTTTACGATGTGGTGAAAATCGGCCGTCGGATCCAGATCGCGGAACAGGTCCGGATAGAGGTCTTTTGCCAGAATTTCCATACCGATGATGTTATATGGGTGATTATAAAAATGGTGATAAACGCCATAGACCCGTTTCTGTTTCACCGGTTCGATCTGCTCCAGGCCAGTACGGCTTTGCAGGCGATTAAAAGTGGCGGCCACATCGGTCTGACTGGCACCGTAACCAAACGGCAGTACGTTACTGTTCGGACGTTTCGAGCCGGTCATGATGTACACGTCCGGCTTCATAGCAATAATCTTCTCCAGCGAAACAAAACCTGAGCTACCGGGCAGCAGCGCTGAGCCAATATTTTTCCCGCCGACCGCTTCCACCAGCGCGCCCCAGCCGTTATGACCATGGGTAAAACAGCAGTTGTCGCTGTTACCGGCAATCGGTTCAATAAACACCGTCGGCTTGTGCGACACCTGCGCAATTTTTTGCTGAATCATCTGCCAGCGCTGCTGATAAAAATCAGCGTAGGCTTTCGCTTCGGTTTCGCGATTCAGAACGGTACCCAGCACTTTCACACTCTTCAGGGTGTTCTCTTTGGGGTGAAGCTCATCATCCAGGAACAGCACCGGAATATGCAGATTTTTCAGGGTAGCCAGCACGCCCGACTGCGTCAGTGCCGGTTTAGCGCGCAGCTGCGCAATCATCAGATCGGGCTGCTTCGCCAGTACGCTCTCCAGATTGACCTGCCCCTGATCGTTAAAGCCCATATCCACAATCGATGCCACCTGCGGCCAGCGCTGCTTCAGCAGATTCCAGGTCTGGGTATCCTGCTTTTTCGGCAGATTATTCCAGGCAACGACCCGCTGGAACGGGTTCTGTCGATCCAGCAAGGCCAGCGCCATCACGTCGCGTCCGTCCTGCAAAATCACATGCTGCGGCTCCTTTTGCAGCGTAATTTTCTGACCATCCATGTCGGTCACCGTGACCGGATAGGTGGTCGCCGCGCAGGCGGTTGACAGTAACAGCGTGGTGGCAGCAACAATCCCGATTTTCATTTTTCTCCTGTCCTTTAAAGGAATAATAATTATTCGCGTTAACTCTACCATGTGAAAAAGTAACAAATGTAAATATTGCTGACGAGATGCGTCTGACAGAGAGGAGTTACTGTGCGGCGGCTGGCTAAAACAGGGAGGCGATATACGGAGAAAATGACGGGTAGCGGGCAGAACAGCAGGCGCCTCTCAATACCGCTGAGAAGCGCCTGTTGAGTGATCGGTTACTTCACCAGCGAATAGAAAATCGCGGAAATAGCAATCAGACCTGTCAGCACCACAAACAGGTTACTGATGTGACCACTGTATTTCCGCATCGCAGGTACCTTCTGGATGGCATACATCGGCATCAGGAACAGGATCATCGCAATCACCGGCCCGCCCAGCGTCTCAATCATGCCGAGAATATTCGGGTCCAGTGTTGCCACCAGCCAGGTGGTGAGCAACATAAAGAGTGACGTCAGGCGATTCAGTCTGGCGGGCGCGATAGTTTTACCGCGACTGCGCAGCGCCTTGTTGACCATACCGTTAAATCCTTCACGCGCCCCCAGATAGTGGCCGAGGAACGATTTGGTGATCGCCACAATGGCAATCAGCGGCCCGAGCCAGGCAATCATCGGCACCTGAAAATGGTTCGCCAGATAGGAGAGAATGGTAATGTTCTGCGCCTTGGCAGCGTGCAGATCGTCAGGCGACAGGCTCAGCACGCAGCTGAAGACAAAGAACATCACCGTCACCACCATCATCAGGTGCGAGCAGGCCAGAATGCGCGAACATTTTTTCTCAGCGGCGTCGCCATACTCTTCGCGCTTCGCCAGTGCAAACGAGGAGATGATCGGTGAGTGGTTAAACGAAAAGACCATAACCGGTATCGCCAGCCACAGCGTCATCCAGAGACTGCTGCCCGCAGGCTGAACGTTCAGAGTGGAGAGTGCAGCGCCGTGCCAGTGCGGGATCAGGTAGCAGGCCATCAGCATCAAAACCGCCACAAACGGATAGACCAGCACGCTCATCGCTTTGACGATCATCTTTTCGCCGAAGCGTACAATGGTCATCAGTCCGACAATCAGCAGCAGCGACAGCAGCACACGCGGCGGCGGCACCAGGCCGAGCTGATTCACCATCAGGCTCTCAACCGTGTTGGTAATCGCCACGCTGTACATCAGCAGAATCGGGTAAATCGCGAAGAAATAGAGCAGCGTAATCAGCTTACCCGCGCCGACGCCGAAATGCTCCTCGACCACCTCGGTAATATCACCCGCCGGATTTTTACCGGAAAGGACAAAACGCGTCAGGGCGCGGTGCGCGAAGAAGGTCAGCGGAAAGGCCAGCACCGCCATAATGATCAGCGGGATCAGCCCGCCGACACCGGCATTGATGGGCAGGAACAGCACACCGGCTCCAATTGCGGTGCCGTATAAACCCAGCATCCACATCGTGTCAGTTTTACGCCATCCCGTATCAACGTCACTCTCAAGCGCGCCCAGCGTGCCAGTTTGCGTGGTTTTCATCAGATAGTCCGTGTTAAAAGCCGCCAGTAACCTGAGCCGTCAGGCAGGTAAACGTATGCCCCGCTCAGCCTCAGCTGCAGACGGATCGGTGAAGCGTAAAAGTGATCCACCCGCGCATATAGGTAATCGATTGCGTGCGCCACTTTTTACACTACCTGACGATAAAAGTTCAAGCCGCGAAGACAAACACGCATGGATTGCTGAAAAAACCGTCAGGGTGTGCAAAGTGACTGCGCGGCGATCATGCCATTTTCGCGCCCGTTTTACTGCCCCTGAAAAGGTGATCCCTGTAACGATTAAGCGTAACGGACTACGCTTTAACTGACGCTGTCGCGATTACGCCGACAGGTACACAGGAGAAAAGAATGAAAATTGCCTGTCTGGGATGGGGATCGTTAATCTGGAAACCTGGTGCACTGCCGGTGGCCAGTCAGTGGCATCATGATGGTCCTGCCGTACCCATTGAGTTTGTGCGCATCGCTGACGGCGGGGAACTCTCTACGGCAATCTGTCTCAACGCCTGCCCGGTGCCGGTGTTCTGGGCCTGGCTGAACACCGCCTCTCTGGAGAGCGCCTGCCGCGCGTTGCGCATTCGGGAGGGGATACCGGACAGCCGCGTCGATGGCGTCGGCATGATGACGGTGACTGAAAGCTCAGCCGGACCGCTGGCAACGTGGGCGCAGGCCAAAGGCATTGAAGGTCTGATCTGGACCGATCTCCCTGCCCGCATGGCGCGTGTCGAAGGCCGGATACCCACGCTGGATGACGCGCGATATTACCTGCAGAAACTTACCGGGGAAACACGTGAGCACGCGTTTCACTACATTGAACAGGTGCCGGCGCAAATCGATACCGCTTACCGGCGCGCGCTGGCCGATCTTACCGGCTGGCAACCGGATGCATTGCCCGTCAACGCCACCACAGCTCAGATGCAGTCACCCAGCCCGCCGGTCTGAAACCGCCCTGCCTCTGGCACCGCTCTGCTTACTCTTCAAAGGATTACTACACTTCAGGCAGGTTTCGATTTCAGATTCCCTGAGTCTTCCTCGCAGGCGGCCATACTTTCTGGTCTGGCTGCCCTTCCCTCGTCAGCAGGAGATCAACAGATGAAAGCATTAACGTATCATGGCCCGCATAAAGTCAGCGTGGATAACGTGCCCGACCCGGGTCTGGAAGCGGCCGATGACATTATCCTGCGCGTGACCGCTACCGCCATTTGTGGTTCAGACCTGCACCTTTACCGCGGCAAAATTCCCGGCACCGGGCATGGCGATATTTTTGGTCATGAGTTTATGGGCGAAGTGGTTGAGGCGGGCAGCGCAGTGACTGCCGTCGCCAAAGGCGATCGGGTAGTCATTCCGTTTGTGATCGCCTGTGGCGACTGCTTTTTCTGCCTGCTGAGCCAGTATGCCGCCTGCGAAAATACCAACAGCGGACGGGGCGCTATTCTGAATCGTAAGAACATCACGCCGCCCGCGGCGCTGTTTGGTTTCAGTAAGCTCTATGGCGGTGTGCCGGGCGGCCAGGCGGAATATGTCAGGGTGCCGAAAGCCAATACCGGCCCGTTTAAAGTGCCGTCGGTACTGTCAGATGAGAAAGTGCTGTTCCTGTCGGACATTCTGCCTACGGCATGGCAGGCGGTCAAAAATGCCGACGTTAAACCTGGCTCCAGCCTGGCGATTTTCGGTGCCGGACCGGTGGGCCTGCTCAGTGCCGCCTGCGCCCGACAGCAGGGTGCCGAACAGATCTACATGATTGACCACAACAACTACCGCTTAAACTTTGCCCGCGATCGCTACGGCGTCATCCCGATTAATTTCGATGAGATCGATGACCCGGCCGGCTGGATTATCGAGCACAGCACCGGCAATCGCGGTGTGGATGCGGTGATCGATGCCGTCGGGTTCGAGGCGAAAGGCAGCCTGACTGAAACCGTGCTCACCAATCTCAAGCTGGAAGGCAGCAGTGGCAAAGCGTTGCGTCAGTGTATTGCTGCGGTGCGGCGTGGCGGTATCGTCAGCGTACCAGGCGTTTACGCCGGATTCATTCATGGCTTCCTGTTTGGTGATGCCTTCGACAAAGGGCTGACCTTTAAAATGGGACAGACGCATGTGCATGCCTATCTGCCCGATCTGCTGAAGCTCATTGAGCAGGGGCATCTGACGCCGGAAGAGATTGTGACCCATCATCTGCCGCTGGAAGATGCTGCACGCGGCTACGATATTTTCGCTAAACGCGAAGAGGAGTGCCGCAAGGTGATTCTGGTGCCTGGCATGGCCGCTACTCAGGCCACGATTTAATCGTCTGAAACGCAATCTCGGATCCCCGGCAGAGCACGCTGCCGGGGATCGCATTTTAATACGGCTTGCGCTGCAGACTGCTTCGCCACTCCCGCCTCTCCAGCAGATGTTCATCCGGCGAGTCCGCCGTATCGACCTGACTCCCCTGCTCCAGCAGTCGCGCACTGCGTGAATGAGGATGACTTTCGCTGATCACCTGTTGTGAAATTGCACCAAACGATAACAGTAAAAACAGTAATGCACTGGCCGCCCTCACTTTCATACGCACACCTCTCTGGTAACGGTGTCGCTATGCTGCCCGACGGGTTTTCATTTTCTGTCAGTAACAGGCAAAGTTATGTGGAGAGCGGGAACAAGCTGCGACGGGTTTAAGCGCGGTTTAGCCCGATGTTCTGACACCACTAATGCAGCCGACGTACGCTTAGCGCCGCAGACCAGCGCTGTCGCTGACAGCGCGGGCAGACGGCCTGTTGCTCCGCCTCAATCCTCTGCGTCTGGCCACAATGGGTGCAGGCGTAAAGCGCGCCGACTGGCACAGTGCTGTAATCCTGTCGGTGCTCCGGCGGCAGCACGCTTAACCCGGCGCGCATCTCGTCATCATCGTAAAAATAGAGGCTGAGCTGACCATCCACCTCCACCAGCGCCAGCCGGATTTGTCCCAGATGCTCTACGCCGCTCTGACGCAACTCCATATAGAACTCATCTTCGGAAATATTCAGCTGATCCAGACTTTCCAGCACATACAGGCCATCCTTAATCAGGGTAATGACGTCGCCCTGAATCAGCCGTGAAAAGCGCGGGCTGTGTGACGTCAGCCAGGTGGTCAGGCGGTAGAGCGCCAGCAATACCACAAACACCATAATCACCGGCAGCACCGGGACATCGTCGTAAAACGTAACGTCACCGGACGCGGAACCCAGCGTCAGAATCACCACCAGTTCGAACAGCGACAGCTGACGCACGCCGCGGCGTCCTGACACTTTCAGAAAAGTAAAAACCACCAGATAAGCGATCAGAACCCGCGCGACCACTTCAAACAAAAAGGTGGCCGGTTGGTCGTTAAGTAAGAAGCGGTGCCAGTCGAATGAGAACATAGTCGGTTAAACATCCTGTTTTAAGGGGCGCGCCGCTTAACCGGCCGCCCGTTAATAGCCTGCAGATTCAGGCCAGCAATAAGTAAATCTTGTCGCCAGCCCGTTAAAAGGCAAGCGAAGCAGTAACGCTAAAACGGGTAAGTCTGTCTGCTCTGCATGTTGAGGAAAAGGTTAACAAAGCTGAAAATAGCGCTGACTCTCTTCACGCCTCGCTTATCAACCCAACAGCATAAACAAAAGTGAAAAATTCCTGTTTCTGAATGTATGGCTTTTACCGCTGCGCTTTTTCCTTTTCACTTCAATAATTTGCGAAGAACCGTTCCTTACCTATACTTTCCAGTAAGGCTTCCGCAAAATCCGTTAACATTCAGAGAAGCCACTCTTTTTCCTGCCGATAGCGCCGCACGTAGAGTTCTGCTATCTCACGTATCCAAACCGTCACAGGCTCTGTTGCCTGCAATTTAGCGTCTGTGGCTTATGGCAAGGATTGCCAGTCTGCTTTGCATACCTGTAACGCCCTGACCCGTTTCGCGACGGCTCGTCAGCGGGAAGCGTGTTGCTTTTTTTTGGAGATGCCATGACGCCCTTTTCCAGTTTCTGGCAGGCCGGCTACGAAGGTGCCGATCATGTCAATCCGGCCGGTGTTGCGCTGTCGATGAACGATCTGAACCAGCATCAGGCGCGGGCGGCAGAGGATTATGCAGCGCTGAGTCCCTTTGCCATTCGCACCGTGCGGGAAAGCGTCGGCTGGCGGTTATGTGAACGCGACGGCCACTATGATTTCTCCACGGTCGCTGCACGGATGCAGGCCGCAGAGCAGCAGGGTATCCAGCTGAGCTGGACAATCTGCCACTACGGCTGGCCCGCGGGTGTCAGTCTGTTTGATCACGACTTTATCCTCCGTTTCGCTGCCTTCTGTGGCGCACTGGCCCGCTTCCTGGCACCCTGGTATCAGCAGGCACCGATCTACTCTCCGATGAATGAGATCTCCTTTGTCAGCTGGGGCATCTCGGTCGGGCTGTTCGCCTGTGAGGCGATCCCGCAGCCGGATGGGGCCGATGCCGTCAAGCAGCAACTGGTGCGCGCCACCCTGGCCGCCTGTGATGCGATCTGGCAGGCCGATCCGCGCGCCCGAGTGCTGCACTGCGATCCGCTGATCCATATCGCGCCCGATCCCGCCGATTCCGACAGCGACCGTCTGGCGCGTGAGATGTGTGACACCCAGTATCAGGCATGGGACATGCTCTGTGGCCGCCGTAACCCGGAACTGGGCGGCGCACCCCGCTATCTCGATCTGATTGGCGTGAATTATTACCACGCCAACCAGTGGGAACAGGGTTCCAACCGGCGGCTTTACTGGCATCTGGGCGACAGCCGACGCCAGCCGCTGCATCAGCTGCTGCTGCAGGTCTGGCATCGCTATCAGCGGCCGCTGCTGCTGGCAGAAACCAGCCACGTCGGCAGCGGCCGCGGTGCCTGGATCCGCGAGATCGCCACACAGGTTGCACAGGCGCAGCTGGCGGGCGCGGACCTGCTCGGCATCTGCCTCTATCCGATTCTCGATCGTCCCTTGTGGGAAGAGACCACCTTCTGGACCCGCAGCGGCCTGTGGGACCTCGATCTTCTGGGTTCCGATCCTTACGCCCGCCAGTTACAGCAGCCTTATGCCGACGCCTTGCGTCAGGCGCAGCGCTTTTTGCAGCACATCCAGTCCCCATTACATCCCAGCCAGGAGCACACCATGAAACCACCTGTTCTCATCGTTTTCAGCCATTTACGCTGGGGCTTTGTTTTTCAGCGTCCGCAGCAGCTACTGACACGCCTGGCGCAGCACTATCGCGTGCTGTTTGTCGAGGAGCCAGTCTGGCAGGCGGGGCCACCAGGTCTGCATCAGAGTTCGCCTGCCGCCAACATTACGGTGATCCAGCCGCACACCGACAGCGACGCGCCCGGCTTTCACGACAGCCAGATCGCCCCGCTGCTGTTGCTGCTGACGCCACTGCTGGAGGAGGACGAACAGCCGCTGATCTGGTTCTATACGCCAATGGCACTGCCGCTGCTGACACCTTTTGATCCTGCACTGGTGATTTACGACTGTATGGATGAGCTTTCGGCCTTCCAGAATGCGCCGCGCCAGCTGCAGCAGCGCGAATCGGCGCTGATGACCCGCGCCGATCTGGTCTTTACCGGCGGCTCCAGCCTTTATGAAGCGAAGCGTGATAAACACGCTCAGGTTTACTGCTTCCCCAGCAGCGTTGATGCCATTCATTTTGAACAGGCGCGCGATCGCACGAATCGTCATCCGTTACAGGATGCCATTCCGTCGCAGCGCCTGGGTTATTACGGCGTGCTGGATGAGCGTATCGACCTGCCGCTGATAGCCGCGCTGGCAGACAGCCATCCCGAATGGCAGATCATCATGGTCGGACCGGTGGTGAAAATTGATCCCGCCAGCCTGCCGCAGCGCGACAATATTCACTGGCTCGGTCAGCAGCCTTATCAGGCTCTGCCGCAGTTTCTGGCGGGCTGGGATGTCTGTCTGATGCCGTTTGCTATCAATGCTTCGACCCGCTACATCTCCCCGACCAAGGTGCTGGAGTATATGGCGGCGCAGTTGCCGATTGTCAGTACTGCCATTGTCGATGTGGCGCGTCACTATGCAGAGGAAGTGGCGGTAGCAGAGACGCACGCGGAATTTATTGCCGCCTGTGAACAGGCAATGGCGATCAGTGCCGCAGAACGGCTGGCGCTGGCGGGACGGATGCAGGCCAAAGTGGATGCCACCTCCTGGGATCGCACCACAGAGCAGATACATGGCCTGATCCAGCAGGCGCTGACGCAGCGTCAGCCCGCGCTGAAGTCAGCCAGCCAGACCCGGGCGCAGGCTGATGTCATGCCACTCACGCCAGCGATGCTGGAGAGCGATGCGGTGCCCTGTCTGATTATTGGCGCAGGACCGACGGGGCTGAGCGCCGGGTATCACTATGGCGAAGGTGCGGTGCTGCTGGAGAAAAATAGCGCGCCAGGCGGCTGGTGCCGATCAATTGACGATCATGGGTTCACCTTCGACTATGCCGGTCACATCATGTTCTCGCAGGATCCCTACGTGTTGCAGCTCTATGAGATGCTGCTGGGCGACAATCTGCACTGGCAGGCGCGCGAAGCCTGGGTTTACAGCGACGGTGTTTATACCCGTTATCCCTTCCAGTCGGCGCTGCATGGCCTGCCGGTCGAAGTGGTAAAAGAGTGCGTGCTGGGCGCTATCGAAGCGCGTTACGGCGAAACCGCGGCGGCTGCCGTGCCGCTGGATCGGGCGCGGGCGCGGCGGGATTGCTGTGCGGATGGTGCAATCCCCGATGAGGGCAGCAGTCTCGGCGCAGTGGAAGGCGAAGAGGATTTCCAGCACTTTATTATGCGCACCTGGGGTAAAGGCATCGCCCGTCACTTCGCCCTGCCCTATAACCAGAAATTGTGGAAAGTGCCGCTGACCGACATGGAAACGTCATGGCTGGGCGGACGCGTGCCGCTGCCCGATCTGTCACAGATCATCGATGGTGCACTGCAACCCCTGGCGAAACCGGTCGGTCCAAATGCCCGTTTCGGCTATCCGCTGCGCGGTGGCTTCCAGGCACTGATGTCGGGCTTTTTACCGCACCTGAAATGTACGCTGGAAACGGACACCACCCTGACCCGCATTTACCCGCAGGCGCATGTCGCCCTGCTGGCGGATGGTCGCCACTACCGTTATGAGCAGTTGATCAGCACCATGCCGCTGCCGGAGCTGATTAAACTGATGGGCGATGAGGTGCCGGAGAGTGTGCAACAGGCGGCGCAGCAGCTGCAGTTTGTGTCGGTGCGCTGTGTGAATCTGGGCATTGGCCGGGCTGACCTGACTGAAAAACACTGGATTTACTACCCTGGCGATACGCTGTTTCATCGCATTTTTGTGCAGGGTAATGCCAGTCCGCACTGCAATCCGCCGGGCGGTTTCGGCTTAACCTGTGAAATCACCTACAACGCGGCTAATCCGCTGCCGCTGGAGGGCGATGCACTGATTGAGCGCTGCCGCCAGGATTGCATCCGGGTCGGCATGATCACCGCGGACGATCCGCTGCTCTGCGCCTCAGAGGTTGATATGCCTTACGCCTATGTAGTCTATGACCATGCGCGCAGCGATAACGTGGCGCTGATCCGCCAGTGGCTGCTGACCCAGGATATCCATCTGTCCGGTCGTTACAGCGAGTGGGAATATTACAACTCGGATCACGCGTTCCTGGCCGGTAAACGCGCGGCCGAAAATGTCCGGTTGCAGCATGTCAGCGCAGGGACGCTTGGTTGATCTGACGCAGCCCGTTATGAAAGACGCTGGCTGCACTTTGCGGCTTTCAGCGACTGCAACGCAGTGACCCGCTTTTCCGCTTTCCGGGTGGCATTGTACTTTGCAATGCCATTTCCCAGTCCGAAATCCCCGACAAAGCCCAGCACGGTCAGGGCATTAAACTGGCCGGTCTGCTCAATATCACTCTGCACGCCGTGCGCTTTGATCAGCGCCTGATCCAGGGCGTTGCAGTTCAGCATCGCTGTCTCTTGCGGCGTCACCGCTGCCGCCTGGGGATAGTGCTTAGTCGCGCAGCCGGTTAACACCAGCACCAGGAGCCCCATTAAGACTTTCTGTTTACACATTTTTCACTGCCTGTTTTTTGCCCGATTAACAGGGTTATCGGCAGCATACACAGAGATCATGAGTCTCTGAGCTACCAATAATGGTCGAAACCGCTACGCTAATGTAGGATTCAGCGCGCTGCCGTCAGAGGCAGGCCGCTACCGACCGGAAGTCACGCAGCGAACGCACATTGCCCGTTCATCACTTCTGCCAGACCTTTCAGACAGTTAGCCAGCATGATGCTGCCAGTAACAGCATTTAACGAGCAAAGCCTGAACGTTAATTTGTGACGAGGCAGCCGCGCAAGCAAAGCCGGACACAGCAAATTTGCGCGTCGGGTTTATCAGAGTTTGTTCCAGATGAGGTTTCTCCATGCGTTTTAAAGGATTGAACATCGGGTTTTTCATTTTAATTCTGGCTATCGCCACCTTCGCGTTTTTCGAGGTGCTTTCGCCCTATTTCTCGCCAATTTTATGGGCGGCGATTCTGGCGGTGATTTTCCATCCGCTAAAAACCTGGCTGCGCAATCGACTGGGTGACCGCAACGGTGTGGCCGCGTTAATTACTCTGTTCTGTATCTGCCTGATTGTCTTCACGCCGCTGGCGATTATTGCCTCCTCGCTGGTGGTTGAAACCAATGCGGTCTATCACAAACTGCAGACTAACTCGTCGCAATTCCCGGCCGTGTTCGCCGATCTGCTGCAGCATCTGCCGCGCTGGGCGAGGCATTTCCTGGCTGAAAATAATCTGGATAACGCCGGACAGATTCAGCAGAAGCTCTCCTCATTTGCGCTTAAGGGCGGTCAGTATGTGGCGGGCAGTGCCTTTATCATCGGTAAAGGGACGTTCAGCTTCACCGTCGGCTTTGGCATCATGCTCTATCTGCTGTTCTTCCTGCTGAAAGATGGCTCCTATCTGGTGCATCTGATTCTGGAAGCGCTGCCGCTTTCCACCTACGTGAAGCACCACCTGATGGTGAAGTTTGCAGCCGTGGCGCGCGCGACGGTGAAAGGTACGGTGGTGGTCGGTATCGTGCAGGGTATTCTCGGCGGGCTGGCTTTCTGGTTTACCGGCATCGATGGCAGCCTGCTATGGGGCGCGCTGATGGCGTTCCTCTCCCTGATTCCGGCGGTCGGTTCCGCCATCATTTGGGTGCCTGCGGCAATCTTCTTCTTCGCTACCGGCGCACTGTGGAAAGGACTGTTCCTGGTTGGTTTCTTCGTGGTGATTGTCGGTCTGGTGGATAACATTCTGCGTCCGCTGCTGGTCGGCAAAGACACTAAAATGCCTGACTATATGATCCTGATCGCTACGCTGGGCGGCATGGAGATTTACGGCATCAACGGTTTCGTGATCGGTCCGGTGATTGCAGCCCTGTTTATCGCCTGCTGGAACCTGCTCTCCGGCCGCGATAACCGCGAAAACATCGACGCCATCGACGAAGACGTGATCGAAGAAGGCAAAAAGCAGTCAGAGACAGCGGCAGAAGCCGCAGCGGAAGCCGCTTCTGCTGCAGCCGATGCGGCCGCTGAAGCGGAAATCAAAGTGTCAGCGTTAGCCGCCGCGGAAAAAGAAGCCGCAGAAAGAAAGGCGGCGGACAACAAAGCATAATTTGGATCAGCCATAAAAAAACCCACCTTCCGGTGGGTTCTTTTTTTAACCTGAAAACCAGCGTCTTAATTGGTCGCTTTGTTTTTCAGCTCTTCAGCACCCTGCTTGGTTTTATCCCAGCCTTTTTCAGTGCCTTCTTTGGTTTTGTGCCAGCCTTTCTGAGCACCTTCGGTGATTTTACTACCGGTAGTGTGGCTTTTGCCTTCAGCGGCATGCTCAGACTTCAGCTTCAGCTCTTTGCCTTCGTTCTGGGTCTGATGCAGTTTTTCTTTCGCAGTATCAGCGCCTTTATGCGCTTCCGCGACGGTGTTATCTGTGGTGGTAGCAGCAAATACTGGCGAGGCCAGCAAAATAGCAGACAGTGCAATAATTGATTTCTTCATAATTCCCTCTGTATTCATCGTTGCCGTGTAGGTTTTAATCCTGGCATAGCCTTCCCAGGAAAGATTTAAGAATAAACCAGGAATGAAAAAGGGCCAGTTTTCACCAGAAAAAGCCGCTGACTGTAGCTTTTTTATCCATTACCAGAGCGCCAGCTGCGGATCGTCGTCCGGATTCGGCTTATTCCGGCTCACGCGGGCGGGCGGTGCTGGCTGCTGCATCTGATGAGTGATCCACGCCAGTAACACCGTCACGACATAATCCTGCTGCTCTGCGCTCAGCGGCTGATGCTGCCGGATGTTGTGCCACTTATTCAGACAGCCACGACAGCAGGTCGCGGTGGCGTGCTGGGCGATAAACACCGGATGACCGCGCATCGGCGTCTGTTTGCCATCATTTTCCGGCTGAGCAGGCGCCAGACGCTGTGCAACAAACTCTGCGGCGTGCTGTCGCAAAACCGGCTCGCCTTTGCTGCTCGCATAATCGTACTCAGCGCGCCCCAGCCGAAAGCGCTGACGAAACGGCGAACGTGCCAGTCGGGTAAACAGCGCGTCAGACACGTTCATACTGATTGCCAGTTACTCATATTTACGCCCCGCCAGATAGCTGACGCCCTGAGGTCCGAACGCTTCGCGATGCAGTTCATTCGGCTGCAGGTGAAACGTCTCGCCGGGATGATAGGTGGTGTCGCCCTGCTCGGTACTGATAGTGATGTAACCACTGAGAATCAGGGCCAGCGCCTCAAAAGGATGGACGTGATTATCAAGCCGGGCTGATGCGGCACGCTCAATCAGCAGTGGCTCATCAAAACCCTGTTCGGCTAACCATTTTCTGAATTCGTGTTCGGTCATTGCAACTCCTCAATATGGAACTGACCCTAAGCAGTGTAGACGATCTTTATCGCCTCTTAGGGCACGGAACGGGTACGTAAAGTCGCGCAAACAGGGTTGTTCACGGGTCAGGCCGATGCTGTACTTGCCGTCTCGTTCCCCATTTTGACATCAGGATGACGTAAAAGTATGCCTTACCCTCAGAAAACGGCTCTGCTGCTGATTAATCAGCGATCACGAAAAGGACGCATTGAGGCCAGTCGGGCGCAGACACTGCTGGTTCAGGCTGGTTTCACCCTGCTGCAACCGGACGAGGATGAGACCCGTACCTACAGCCAGCTCATCGCGGCTTATGCCGGTCGCGTCGAGGCGGTGATCGTCGGCGGTGGCGACGGCACGCTTAACGCGGCCGCGCCAGGAGTGATGCAGACCGGCCTGCCACTGGGCATTTTACCGCTGGGCACCGCCAACGATTTTGCCCGTACGCTGGGCATTCCCGCCAGCCTTGAACAGGCGGTGAACATTATCGCAGATGGACAGCTGCGCGCCGTGGATCTGGGGGAAGTGAATCAGCACCTGTTTCTTAACGTCTCGAGCATCGGCTTTTCGGCAGAGCTGGCGCGTAACCTTACGGCGGAATCGAAAAAACGCTGGGGTGTGGGCGGGTACGCCCTGGCGGCGTTGCGGCTGCTGCGGCAGAGCCGTCCGTTCAGCGCCACACTGGTGCATCAGGGCCAGCGGGTACCGGTCAAAACGGTTCAGGTATCAGTGGGCAACGGGCGCTTCTACGGCGGTGGCATGACGGTGGAACAGCGCGCAGCACCCGACGATGGGTTACTGGATGTCTACAGCCTGGAGTTGCAGCATAGCTGGCAGCTCATTGCGCTGCTGCCCTTTCTGCGGCGCGGCACCCATGGCCGCTGGCGCAACGTGCGGGCATTCAGCACTACGGAACTGACCATTGAGACGCGTCGTCCTCACTACATCAATGCAGACGGCGAGATTATCGGCCAGACACCCGCGCATTTTCGCCTGCTCGCCCGTGCGCTGCGGGTTTATGCACCCGCCGATCCGTCAGCGGAGTAACGGATGGCGCGTCAGGGCGTCAATGCGGAGTCCCGTTCTTTTCAATGTCGTTAATGTGCGTGGTGAGTGTGCTGACCAGCTCTTTCGCCATCTCGATAGTCAGGCCGAAAAACAGCGACTCCTGCGCCGAGCGCTCGCGCGGGGCATGAGGATCAAGGTAGCCAAATTGCAGCACCAGCGCGCCGTGACCGCTTAACGGGCCGATGTGCCAGCCGGTGACCGGATAAAAGGTAAAACGATTAAATTCATTCACTTTAAACCTGACTGTGAAGCATAACGCTGATTGAGTGTCAGGCCAGCTCGGATAATAAAACATGGGTGGATTACTGAGCATGGCGCATATCCGCAGAATAACAAGTAAAAGAGCCGTATCACTATTTACCGGATGCTGAACCTGTAACCCGGTGCACCCTTCCGAGGATGCAGTTACTTCTCCGCCTGGGGAATGATGGAGATATGGCCGTTGACCTCCAGCACCGCATATTTAATCTGATCGAACCGCTCCAGACCCGGACCGGATCGCGCCGCTTCCAGCACGTCATCAGGATTAATGCCGGTCATCTTCATACGCTCGGTCAGCAGATTGCCGTTTTCCACCAGGATGACCGGGCCGCCATCGATGACCTGTTCCACCACCGGAAAACGACTTTTCAGCTTGCCCAGCACAATATCAATGGTGACCAGGGTGATGATGGTCAGCGCCGCCCCCGTCACCGAAAAATCGTCCCCCAGCAGCGCCTGCTGGGTTGCTTCGCTGATAATCAGCAGCAGAATCAGATCAAAAGAGGTCATCTGCAACAGGGTGCGCCTGCCGGCAATTTTGAACACTACCATCAGCACCAGGTAAATAGCTGCCGCACGTAATACCGTTTCCATAACGCGCCTCTGTCAGGGATAGATCCATTGGGTAAAACGGACCGGAGGATGGTCGCCGCCGTTAATGGCAACGTGAATGCGCCCCGGATTGCGTGGCTGCAGGCCGATCCAGATGGCGTGCTCCGGCCCGGTGTCGCGGGCAGAAAAGGTCAGCCGCAGATCGCTGCCGATCGTCACCGCCTCCAGCGGCTGAGGCTGTAGCGTCTGGATTTGCAGGTTATCCAGTGCGCCACCGCCAATCGTTACGTTAAAGTGCCCGGCTACCGGGGCGTTGTAACGAATGCGCATATCCATGTTGCTCTCGACGCGGCCAAACCGCTCATAGTCCACCTGAAGGGTGCCATCCGGCGAGCGGGCGCTGGTGTCACTCAGCACGCCTTTAGAAAAGAGTCCGCATGCACCCAGAATGACCAGCAGAATTAACAGATATTCTCCTGCCCGCTGAATCAGCCATTCGCGGCGAACCCAGCGGAGATCCTCTTTTATCGGGCTATCCCCGGTCGCTGTATGATCTTTTTTCACGCTCTCATTCTCTCCTTTCAGCACACCCACCTATGACGCTCTGCCTGAAGCATAGTGGACAGATATTATTTCGCCCGGCGCTCAACCCAGAACGACCAGCTGTGGTAGAGCAATGTCAGTGGCATAGCAATCGCGGCCCCCACCAGTACAAAGCTTTGTGTGACCGGCGATGAGGCGCTTTCACTGATGCTGAACTGATGTGGCACCAGCCAGGGGTAGAGGCCGCACAGCAGACCGGTAAAAACAGCACCGATCAGCATCAGCGTCAGGATGAGCTGGCATAGCGGCCTGGCTCGCCACAAGGCCAGCGGCAGGGCGATCCAGAGTGTGACAATTGCCGCAGCAGCGATCTTACCCGGCGGCCGCTGCCAGCTTTGCTGCCAGATATCCGCATTAAGGTAGCATTCGACAAGGAAGATCATCAGCGCCAGCAGCCACCACAGCCAGCTCTGTACCGCCGCCAGCGGTTGCACCCTGTCGCCGATGCGCCAGCCGATCCAGCAGCATGCCAGCAGCGAATTGATCGCCATGAGGCCCGCACCGCTGATCAGCGGAACCAGGCTCAGGCCATCCGGCAGGCCGGTTTGCGGCTGCGCGCTGATGATCATCCCGGCGCACCAGCCCTGAATAAAGGTTGCCAGTGCCGAACTGCCCGCCATGATGCGGTCCAGCCAGTGACGCAGTTGTGAAGAACTCCGGGCGCGGTATTCCAGCGCCATCGCCCGTACCAGCAGCGCCAGCAACATGGCAAACAGCGGCACGCTCAGCTGACTGAAGAGCAGTGCATAGACCGGCGGAAACAGCGCCAGCAGCCCACCCGCCGCCAGCACCAGCCAGGTCTCATTCGCATCCCATACCGGCAGAATACTCTGCGTCATCAGCTCACGCTGTTCCTCAGCGTGAAACCAGCAAAAAAGCATCCCCACCCCCAGGTCAGTGCCGTCCAGTAGCAGATAGAGCAGCAGGGATAGGCAGATAATCAGCGCGGAGAGATCGGCCATCACAGACTCCTAATGTGGCGTTTTTAGCTCAATGACGACCGGTTGTCCCGATGGCAGTTCACCCTTAATCCGGCGCAGCAGATAGTGTAAGCCGAGAGCGAAGGCCAGCACGTAGATCAGCAGCACGGCCACGAAAATGGCCAGCGTGGCACCGAACGACAGGGGGGAGACGCTCTCTGCGGTGCGTAACATGTTGTAGACCGTCCACGGCTGACGCCCCACTTCCGTCACGACCCAGCCAGAGAGCAGTGCGATAAAGCCCGCCGGTGAGAGCCATACCATCCAGCGCATTAACTGCCCCGATGCGGCCAGCCGTCCACGCCAGCGCTGAAGATTAGCCGTCAGCGTGGTGAGTAAGATGATCAGTCCCAGCCCCACCATCAGGCGAAAGGCGAAAAATACCGGCAGCACCGGTGGAATGGCCTCTGCAGGAAATTCACTCAGGCTTTTAATGTGCCCAGTGAGGTTGTGCCGCAGATAGAGCGAGCCAAGAGCGGGCAGGCTCACCTCAAGATGGTTACGTTGAGCCTGCTGATCCGGTAGCGCGAACAGTCGCAGCGGTTCCCCCTCACCCTGCGCAGGTGGACGCCAGCTACCCTCCATCGCCGCGAGTTTAGCGGGCTGATAGTCGCGGGTATTTTCACCGTGCAGATCGCCAAGGACAATCTGCAGTGGAACGGCAAACAGCAGAAGGGTCAGCGCGCTGTTGAGCATCAGCCGTGAAGCTGACTCCCCCTTAAAATGCCGCAGTCGCCAGGCCGCAACCCCCATCATCAGCACCGCGACGGCAATCAGTGACCCCACCACCATATGACTGAAACGCCAGGGAAAAGAGGGCGACAGCAGAATCGACCGCCAGCTTTCGGCCAGGAAAACACCGTTCTCATTGCGCGTAAATCCAACCGGCGTCTGCATCCAGGAATTGGCAGCCAGAATCCAGAACGCGCTAAGCAGCGCGCCGACGGCCACCAGACAGGTCACGGCAAAATGAATGCCAGGCCGGATTTTATTGAAGCCAAACAGCATCACCCCGGTCAGCGCTGATTCCAGAAAAAAGGCGACCAGCACCTCATAAAACATTAACGGTCCAATCACGCCACCAACCTGATGGGAAAAGCGCGCCCAGTGCGTACCAAACTGGAACTCCATGACTACGCCGGAGGCAGCACCAATCGCCACCGTCAGGGAAAAAATGTTCAGCCAGAAGTGAAGCGCATCCCGGGCGACCTGCTGCTTTCCCCACAGCCAGCGCGCCTCAAACCAGACCAGAAACGGGGCCAGCCCAAGCGTCAGCGCCGCCAGCGTGATATGCATGCCCATGGTCAGCGCAAACTGCGTCCGGGCAATAACCAAAACCCAGTCGCTGTCATTCATAAGGGGAGTGTTCCGGCGCAGACACGCTGGGGTGAGTGCCTGGCGTGAACAGACACGCAGGCAGCGGTACTTTCATCTGAGTCTCTCCTGGCCGGTAAATGATCGCGTCTGCCGGGGCTGCATGACATCCGTAGCGGGATGAATTTACCAGCAGATAGCGTATATATGATGTTATCTGTTTATCGTAGTGAAGAAATAAAAAATCAGCCAGTTACGACGAGCCTGTAATAACGACCACGCTGAAGATGATTTTATTGTGGCAACGTAAAGAGAGGTGAAATAAAGTTATTACCGCGGGCCGTTTCCGACTCGCTTAAATAAAGGAAAATAAAATTAAGCGAGGCGGATAATTAATCCGCCCCGCTGTTACAGAACGGGCTGCTTTACAGCCAGCCGGAGCGTCGCAGTCTGGCCCACAGACCGCCGCAGGCCACCAGCGTCAGCCCAACCGCCAGCGGATAGCCATACAGCGACTTCAGCTCCGGCATATGTTCGAAGTTCATACCGTACATGCTGAACACTACGGTCGGAATCACCAGGATCGCGCCCCAGCCCGCCAGCTTTTTGACCACCTCATTCTGCTGCACTGTCACCAGCGCCAGGTTAACCTGCATGGCGCTGGTCAGCATCTCGCGCATATCTTCCGCGTCGGTCACCACATGACGGGCGTGATCCTGCACGTCGCGGATATAGGCGCGCAGCGGACGCGGGATCAGATCTTCATGCAGGTGGATCAGCTGATTACAGATCTCTTCTACTGGCTGCGCTGCATTGCGTAGTGACAGCAGATGACGGCGCATGGTGTAGACCGACTGAACCGACTTACGGTCAAATTCGCTGGTGAAGAGTTCGTTCTCCATCTGCCCCACCCGCTCATTCAGCGAAGTGGAGAGCGCGGCATAGCGATCGACAATGAAATCGAGCAGGCAGTAGAGCGGCCAGGCAGGGCCGAACTTCAGCAGCGCCGGATTTTCAGACGCCCGCTGCCGCACCGGGGTATAGCTTTCAGATGCGCCGTGACGGATGCTGATAAGGAATTTTTTTCCGACAAAGAAATGGGTTTCGCCCAGTTCACAGCTGTCATCCTTCGCACAAACCGTCTTGACCACGATAAACAGTGAGTCACCGTAATGTTCGATTTTAGGTCGCTGATGGGCATTAAGCGCATCTTCAACCGCCAGTTCGTGCAGGCCGAACTCCTCTTTAATCTTTGCCATAAATTCAGCGTCTGGCTGCCACAGCCCGAGCCAGATAAACGCTTCCGGCTCTTTAATCACTTCACTGATATCTTCGACGTCGACCTCTTCGCCCGCACTTCCCGGACGATATACCCTGCTGCTTACGATCATCTTCTGCATTCCCGTTGTGTCAGTACATGCAGCTTAGCCAAAGCCGGGCCTGTAACCGGATAAAAACCGTAAGGATTTGCTGCGACTCCACTATCAGCGGGTTACCACTTCAGGCCTAATCCGGTGGAAAAGATGCCTTCGTTCAGGGTATCAGGAATGCCGCTGACCAGATTGCGATGATAGCCAAGGTGCAGGGTTGACCAGGAGGTCAGGCTATAGCGCATCCCGACTTCCGCATCCAGCATAAACACCCCGTCATCATCCAGTGAATGACCGACATCGCCGTTGCTGTAAAGCGTGACCGATTTACCCAGCAGATAGCGCTGATAGTTCCAGCGCAGCGAGCCGCCAACGTGCCGTTCTTCGCGATCGTCGCTGTAGCCATATTCAAAGGCTCCGCCCAGCACGGAGAGAGAGAAAGCGCTGAGTTCGGTGTCCCACAGCTGATAACCGGGGCCGGTGCCGAGCAGCGCCTGGCGTGAGAGGTTCTCCACCCAGTCGCGCTTGTAGGTCGCGCGTGTCTGCCAGAAGAACTGCTCACTGACCAGATAGTCGAAGGCGTAGCGCAGGCTGTAATTGTCTGTGTTGACACTCGCGTTTTCCTGCTCACGGTTATAGGTCGCCCCGATGTCGTGACGCCAATTCCCCTTGTTCAGTTTGGTGTTGAGCGCAAAGCTGTAGTCGTCAGTTTTCGTCGAGGCTTTTTTGACCTTAACACCGGCATCGATATTGCCGGTCCAGGCAAGCTGATCGCTGCGCACTTTGGCTTTCATAAACTCATCGATGCGCCTGACGGAGACCTGCTGCTCCTGCTCATTGCGTTCCACCCAGACATAGCCGGGATCGGACGAAGAGAGCCGCACCTGATAATGTTCGCCGGTCTTTTTGTTTTCGACATTGACCGGATTGTCGCTGGCGAGCGTACTGACCGCATTCCACGCCAGGGTGACGGTGCCCGCGTAGTGTGTCTCAATCGCCAGCTTGCCGTCGCTGAGGTAACGGATCGTGCCGGTCAGCCGATCGCCATTAGTCAGCCAGACGGTATCGGCTGCGGCCTGCTCTGCCCAACCGGTACAGCATAAGATGACCAGCAGCCGGGTCAGTAAGGTGGCGCAATGCATAGCTTTCCCTGTAAAGGCGTCGTCCGGTATGGACGACACGTCACCGCAAATTCGGACCTGACAATTAAGCGGATTCCGCGATGATATGCAATGCGGTCAGGAGAGATCGTGGAGTGCTTTGCCAGGCGGCGGACCCAGCATGAAGTCGCTGAAACGGATCGCCAGCCCCTCGCGTTCAGGCGAACAGCCCATCACGCCGACAAAACGCCGCGTCTGACCCGGCCACGGGCAGAGCCGCAACAGTGGCCAGGTCAGGCCATCGGTGGAGTACTGGATTCGTAATACCGCCTTTTCCAGCGTGGCACGCAGCCAGAACTGACGCGCATCACCGGGAAAAACACCGGTAGACCAGTCAGAAAACTTACGCGTGACCACGCTGCCGATGGCAGGCTGGTCATCGTTAAACTCAATGCCCGCTTTAACCCAGTGCGTTTCACTGTCCTGAATAAACAGACCGGCCTGATCGTAGAGCTGGCTGAAGTCCGCCCTCACCTGCACCTGAACGGTAAAATCATTTTCCACCCAGAAGCCAAAAGCGTGGCCGCTGTGCCGTTCGAAGCCGTACCAGGTGCGCTGCCAGAAATCGCTGTTTAACGCGGTTTCGAACTGCAATGTTTCACCATCCAGACTGTGTACCGGCGGCTGATTAATCCAGACGCCGCCTTCGGTGTTAAGTGAGCTGATCGCAGACATAAGCACTCCTTTATGTGAGTTAAATCGCCTGCGTTCAGGCAGACCCGGGCGCGGCGACAGGCCTGATTATCATAGCGTTGATTGATGAAACAGCCGCAGAGGATCGCGGCAAATCTGAACATGCCGGAGTGGAAAGGGTTTAGCTGAGCAGACCCGATACTGCGAACATCGGGATCGGTTCGCGGTTTCTTTTTTCATGTCGCGGAAACCAATAATTGCCTTCAGGTCCGGTCAACTCAACTATTTCATTTTGTTAATCGCCTGGCGCAAACCGCGATTAACAACCAGGCTTGTTCTGTCTGAGGGCAACTGAACTCATCAAATATAAGGATTAAGTCAACATGGTAGATAAATCAGAGATTCTGGATCACGCACAGGTTGTTGATGTGAATGGCGAACATGTCGGGATTGTTGACCATTTCGAAGGCGACGACAAAATTAAGCTGGCGAAAAGCGATCCTGAAGCAGGCGGCAAACACCACATTATTCCATTCAGCTGGGTGAAAGACGTTGATGACAATAAAGTCATCCTGTCTAAATCTAAAGCGGATGTTGAAAGCGAGTGGCAGTCTGCATAAGTCCTTAGCCGTGGCATCTGCCACGGCTTATTTATTTTCTTCGCGTTAAGCTATTTTTACTTATCACCCTGCCCGAACCCGCTCATTTTATCGCTCTGCCCTTCTGCATTTTATGAAGATCAACGCTTTCTGCATTTCCTCTAAACAGATATATCAAAACTGTTCTCTTTTCTCAGAGGCTGATATTTTCTGCCTGTGGTGAGGAATAACAGCCAAACACGCCGTCGATCAGAAGATAGCTTTCTGAACCGGGCAATTCAAAATGCCACCATTCGGTCGCAATGCCAGTGAAGCCACCGCCCAGCATGATGGCATTAAGCATCAGACGGTTACGCTGTGCCTGAACGGGCACTGCAGGATGATAAGGATGGGAGTGCTCACTCATCTCATCGAAACCGGTACCCATATCCACGATCTTCCCATGCTCGTCGAGCAGCGTCACGTCCACTGCGGTGCCGCGGCTGTGGTTTGATCCGCGCGTCAGCGGTGCGACATAGTCCTGATTCGGGCAGGCCTGCCAAAGGATTGCCTGCGCGGCAGGTGGCCGGTACGCATCGAGCACCAACAGCCTGTAGCCCGCAATTTTTGCAATGTTAATACTCTTTGCCAGCGCTTTCACCGCATCAACATGCAGCAGACAACGTGCATCGCGGTAGATCGGTTGCCCTGTGAGATTATCGGCAGTGGCGTATTTCAGATCGATGGCTAACTGAGGAAAGGCTTCAGCAATATCAACAAGATTTTTACTTTCCATGACGGAGTGCTCCCTGTTTATGTGCTCTGTGGCGGGCTGGCCGGAGAGGATGATTATGAGGCGGCTATCATGGCACTGCGGCGGGAGGAAAAAAAGTGTCTTTAATTTTTGAGTCCGGACAAGGTGTGGCAGTTTGTTTACTCCGGATGCTGGCTGGCAGCGTTTATGGTTTCAGGAATTGTTATGAGCGAGATAATCAGTCCGGTGACGTCAGGATCTACGGCGCTTTATCATTAAGCGTGGTCAGGTGAAAATCGTTATTTTATTTATGCTATATACAAATCAGAACTCTGTTTTGCATTGGCTTTCGTGCTGCAGTTAATTACTTTATTTTGCGATCTGCGCCGCAAATAATATCGTTTTAATTGTGAGAAAACTCGCTGATTTACATCGATTTTCAGCTGGACTTTTTTCGTATTAGTTGATTATATGTACAGGTATTTAGCGCGATACAGAGGTGTTGGAGCACCTCTATATCGCTAATCACAATCACTATTGAAAAGGAATAGAGATCATGACTGAGTCAGAGTGTAATGCAGTTGGTTTAAATCCAGAAGCCCCTTCCGTCACCCGGCGCAAATTAACGGTAAGTTACGCCAGCCGTTATCCAGACTATATCCGTATTCCGTCGATCATTATGAAAGGCCAGTGGCTGGCAGCCGCCGGATTTACTACCGGAACCGAAGTTGAGGTGAATGTCACAGAGGGCCGTATTGTGCTGACCGTGAAGCCACCCGAGCTTGTCGATGAACAACTGGTTAATGCATTAGCGCAGCTGAACAAGCTGCCTGCAAGAAAACAGAAGCAGGTGCTGGCATTGTCCGGTGTGGCTGCGGGTTAGTGGTGTTGAGGTGAAAGGATGCCGCTTCTGGTTGGGGAGCGGCAGATTAAATTAGTCGCATGAGGAGCGTGCAGATTACAATTTTCAATGCGGTTATCTGCCGCTCATATTCGCCGTTAAATTTAATGATATAACCTGCTTCTTTATAAAGAGCAGTTAATCTGAATAAGACCTCAATGATTACGCTGTCGGACGTTCATTCCAGGCATCATGTGCCAGCAGATTACCGTCTTTATAAAGGTGTGTGATTTTCTCATAATTTAATGCAACTTCTTCCATATGTCCGGTTCCCGGACTACTGTGCGGAACAGCTAAAGGGAAAGTACGTTTGCGCATTTTTTGTCCAGGCCAAAGTTGGATCTGGAATCCATTTTTTATGTTTTATCGCCCCTAATGCCACTCTGTAGTGAACTTTCCCTTAGTGGATCACTAATGCAGAACCTCCACGCTTCAATTTGAGATCCTTTTCAACTCCAGCTATTTCAGGATCTGAAAATCACGTTTAGTGAGACCACGTTTTTACAGAGGCACTGTTATGGACAACTACTGGGACACGAAAAGACTCTCAAACTACTTTCTTACGATGGCAAATTTGGAGGCTAATCATTTAGTTAACATAGCCACTTCACTTTCTCAATTTCATCTTAAGGATGCGCTTGTAAGACTAAAATTTCAGGATGAGGTGCGCGAGTTCGCTCGTCTACAGATCCATACGATTCGTACTTCGAATTCTGACGAGCAGTGTCAGGAGTGCATTCAGAATCTGAAGCAGGAAAGCCAGCATCTCAGGATTCAGGACAGAATGCTCAGAACGGGTGAAGCAGTCGTATCGTCTTCGGTGCAGTTTTATCATGACCATGAAAAGGTCATAGGATATGTAATCAATGGCATCGGCGTGGTGCTGAGCGGCTTACAAATCGTGGCTGGAGTCGGTCTGATTGCAGGCTCTGTAACTACGGGTAATGTTTTGGGTGTTGTAGCGGGTTCAACCCTGGTGATGAATGGCGTAGGATCAGGCATTGAGAGCACAGGTAAACTCAGCGGTGTGGCCCACCCATCAAACCCAGTAAGAGATAAATATGAAGATGTTGCAGATTTTTTTGGCTTTGATAAGCGACTCGGATTGCTAGCCTATCAGGTAGTTGATTTGACAACCTCATACTATGGCATTTTAAAACTGACTTTAAAGCCAGAGGCATGGAGGCTATACAAATATCTGCCAACTGACTATTACCGCAAAGTTCAGATTATGAGTAAACCAGCACTTGCTTTAAAAGGCGCTGGAGCAGCCTACAAGGGGACTGGAATAGGTTTGAACCTTTATCAAATGCATAATAGCCCCCAACAAAACTAATTCCTGTTTTTTCTGATAAACCTGTTAGCTTTCCAGGCCAGATTCAGAGGGGTGACAAAATAGACTACAAAGAATGCAAACGTCAGAACAATAATATATGGAATGGCATTTGAAGCATCTGCATTGAAAATGCCATCCAATCCAACCAGGGTCAAAATAACAAGGGCAATCACTCCTCCCCAGAAGCGTTTACTCAGATCAATCACAAGACTTTGAAGTGTATCTTTTTTTGACTCGTCTTTTTTAATAATGCTTTTGAGCTTACCAATGTCTTTAGCAGAGAAGCCGTTATCATAAAGTTCTTGCTCAAATTCGTTCATCTTATTCATCCTGAATGACGTTGCGATACGTGCGAAATATAGCACAGTGAACCCGGCACATGCTAACCAACTGGCTTGCTCTGGTATCAATGTTTCCTCACTTTTGCAGGCTCTGCCTGAACATCAAGCTGAAACCCTAAAGCGCAAAATATTATAGCGCTCAATATAAACAGCAGGTTAAAAACTAGCACATTATAAGCCTCGAAAAGTCAAAGCCCTGTTCAAAACGCCATGAAAGTACTGATGACAATTAATTTCGTGGAGAAGAATAAGAGTAAAACGTTGAGGTATGCTTCTGAGAGTTAAACAAAAGTGAGTCTCAGGATGCAATGCAGAAGAGAATTTGGCACGCCCTACAGGATTCGAACCTGTGACCTACGGCTTAGAAGGCCGGTGCTCTATCCAGCTGAGCTAAGGGCGCATGGAGATGGCACGGATTATACGTCGGGAAGCGGGTACGTCAACGTTTTTGCCGTTTCACCGCAGCGAAGTGCTGCGGTAATAACCAATTGGCGTCAGTGACGCCTGCGCCATTCGCTGAGCGACACGAGTTTCCTGGTGCCGGAAAATTCTCCTTCCAGCTCAATCCCTTGTGAGGTGAAACGCGCATTGTACTGCTCACGAAGTGCGTGCAGCTCCTGGCTGTCCGGCTCCAGCTGGCGCAGAAAGCCCAGCGCGAGCAGCAGCTGCTGGCGGCTGATAAGCGGTGGAAAACCGGCACGACTGAGAATCGCATGCCAGCGCTGACTGTTCTCCCCGCTGCCATCAACAATCAACACCTGCCAGATCAGCAGTACCGCTGCGCCGTTATGCAGATGCGTTTCATTATCGCTACTGAGATAGTCGGTAAACTCTTTTGCCGCCTCTTTGCCCATCATAGAAATCATTGATTCCACCTGTACCGGTGGCAGTTGCAGCCGTTTACTGAGCCTTTGAGCGGCGTGGCGTGAGCCAGCGGTGAGCAGCTGAAATCCAGCGACAAAAACCACCGCCAGCGTAGCAAGCATTATCCAAATCATTACATCTTCCCCGGATTGTCCTGCAGATATCATACGCATGCAGGCAGGTACGCGTCGCGACGAAAAAGCCGGAAAGCGCATACGTGGCTGAAACTGTGACTGACAGCAGCCCACGCTTCTGACAAAATAGCCCCCTTCCCCGATTCAACACAACACAGTGGATTTCCTCTCTGATGGCAGCAAAAATTATTGACGGTAAAACGATTGCGCAGCAGGTGCGCGTTGAGGTTGCGGAAAAAGTGAAGCAGCGCCTGGCCGCCGGAAAACGTGCGCCAGGTCTGGCCGTGGTTCTGGTGGGTGAAAACCCGGCATCGCAGATTTATGTGGCCAGTAAACGCCGCGCCTGTGAAGAGGTCGGTTTCCACTCCCGCTCTTACGATCTGCCTGCCACCACCCGCGAAGCTGAGCTGCTGGAGCTGATCGATAAGCTCAATCAGGACGACGAAATCGATGGCATCCTGGTGCAGCTGCCGCTGCCAGCGGGTATCGATAATGTAAAAGTGCTGGAGCGCATCACGCCGGATAAAGATGTTGATGGCTTCCACCCTTATAACGTCGGTCGCCTGTGTCAGCGTGCGCCAACCCTGCGTCCCTGCACCCCACGCGGTATCGTGACGCTGCTGGAGCGCTACAACATCGATACCTACGGCCTGAACGCTGTGGTGGTCGGGGCGTCTAACATTGTTGGTCGTCCGATGAGCATGGAGCTGCTGCTCGCAGGCTGCACCACTACCGTGACCCATCGCTTTACTAAAGATCTGCGCCATCACGTTGAGCATGCCGATCTGCTGGTCGTTGCGGTGGGCAAGCCAGGCTTTATTCCGGGCGACTGGATTAAACCGGGTGCCATCGTCATCGACGTAGGTATTAACCGTCTGGACAGCGGTAAAGTGGTGGGCGACGTTGATTTTGACAGCGCATCAGAGCGCGCCTCCTACATCACGCCAGTGCCGGGCGGTGTGGGACCGATGACAGTTGCAACACTGATTCAAAACACGCTGCAGGCGTGCGAAGAGTTTCACGATAAAGAGGACGTTTAAATGGCAAGTTTTTCACTGGGTAAATTCCCGCACGTCGATCTGTGTGACCTGCTGAAGCTGGAAGGCTGGGTTCAGAGCGGCGCACAGGCGAAAGTCGTGATTGCCGAGGGAGAAGTGAAGGTCAATGGCGCGGTAGAGACCCGTAAGCGCTGCAAGATCGTTGCCGGTCAGACCGTGGAGTTTGCCGGTTTCCGCATCACTGTCGTCGAGTAATTTTCGGGCGTCCCTGCGGGGACGCTGTCACAGCAACGCCTCTCCCCTGCCCCTTGTCTCACCTTCCCGCTGTTCCCGTGCAATATGATTCACTGCCGTATGCGGCGCAATCGGCCTCAGGTTACGGACTGAACGGAAGCCGCGGATCTCGATCTGTTCAATCGCCATAGTAAAAATCCGCCTTCATAGAAGGCGGCTTTGTTTTCCGCCCCATAGGGGCGTACTAAGTTCGGACTCTTAGAGCCCTCTCTTCACACCTCATGAAGCGACAGTTGTTTATCTTCAACTTCATGCTTCTCTTGATATTTTACATATTTACGGATCATTTCAGCATTCACGCCCACTGTATCCACGCAGTATCCTTTGGCCCAAAAGTGATTGCCCCATAACTTGTGCTTACGCAGGTAGGGGAACTTGTTGAACAGCCTGATTGCTGTTCTTCCTTTCAGATGGCCCATGACTTCTGACACTGATAACTTCGGTGGGA